>JBBECM010000036.1:0-35508 GCA_040881855.1 Chthoniobacterales bacterium
GTGGTGGCGGTTGGCATCGCGTTCCTCGAGGGTTTCGCCCACGCAGAGAATGGGGCGCAGGCTGGCGGCGTGGGCGGCTTTGACCTTCTTGTTCACCAATTCGTCGGTCTCCCCGAAGAGGATGCGGCGTTCGCTGTGTCCGAGAACGACATAGCGGGTGAAAAATTCGCGCAGCATGGCGGCGCTGATCTCGCCGGTGAAGGCCCCGGAAGTTTCGTGCCACATGTTCTGTGCTCCAAGGGTGACGCTGGAGGTCCCGGAAATGATCTCGCTGAGGCGCGGGAGGGTGGTGAAGGGCGGGATGATGACAATTTCCGCGCCGTCGAATTTTTTGAGTTCCAGCTTGAGGTCTTCCATGAACGAGGCGGCCTCGGCGGAGGTCATGTTCATTTTCCAGTTCGCTGCGATGATCTTCTTGCGCATAAAGCCCTCCAGTTTGCCGGTCCGGCGGCGGACTGGCAAGCGTGGCGGCGCCGGATCTAGGAAAGAAGGGGCTCGATCGCGCGGATGGACGGCCAGAACAGAGGGTGGCGGCTGATCCGGCTCAATTCGGAGCGCAAAATGTCGGATGTTTTTTCACGTCCGGCCGGGAGCATCTGCGCGAAAGGCGCATGATCCGGAGCGGTGAATTCCGCGAGGTAGTAGTCCGCATTTTCCTCCCGCCGCACCGTAGCGGAGGCGTCGCCCAGACCGAGGCGCACGGAGGGGACGCAGGCGGTCGCGTCGCGTTCCTCGTGCAAACGGGAGACGACGTGCCCGCCGTCGCGGCGGCGGAAGACGGGCCCTTCTCCGCCGTGGTCGAGGTGCCATCCGAGGCGGCTGGCCAGCCAGCCGAGAAGTTGCAGCGCGGTGAGCCGGTGGCCCGGGGCGTGCGCGATGTCGACGTGGTCGAGGCGGTCGAGGCGCTCCAGTGCGGCGGGCAGGTCGAAGATCTGGGCCACGGCGTAGCGCAGGTGGAAGAGTCGCGTCCAGTTGAGGTCGCAGAGGGCGGAGCGCGGACGGGAAAGCGACCGGACTTCCTGCAGGATGCGGAACTGCCTGGCGGGAGCAGACCACGAGTGGCTGTCGATGATCAGCCGGTCGACCCAGCGCCAGAGTTCCGGGTCCGGGTCGGAATGCAGGTCGCCCTGCCACCAGAGGTAAAGCGGCAAGTCGGTGTCGAGGTGGGAGAAGAGGATGCTGGGCAGGCGCCCGGCGGCGGGCCCGTCGAGCTGGAAGGTGATTTGTTCGGAACAGATTTCTTTTTTACCCGCTTCGCGCAGATGGCAGTGCGCGGTGATCCACGCGTGGACGCCGGATTTTTCGGCGTCCGGCTGTCCTTGCACGAGGAGTGCGCGGATGGCGTGGTCGGCGGCGATCTCGGAGAGCAGCGGGGTGTTGGCCGCAATGGCCTCGGCCGCTTCGCTGTAGATGACCAAGTTGACCAGCGAGGCGCGGACTTTGGCCGCGTCGGAGTTTTCCCAGAGCAATCCCAGTTGCCGGTCGATGTCGCCGACTTCGACGGCGAGGCCGGGGGAGACTGTCGGTGCGATGGTCATGGGTTGGAGTGGCCGCCTCGGCGAGGCGGCGCTACCGGGGCAATGTCATAAGCGTCGCCACACGGCGTGGTCCTGTGCGAGGAGTTCGTCGGCCTCGCGCGGACCCCACGATCCGGCGGGGTAGAAATCGAGCCGCGGCGCGGCGCCGTCGTGCCACGCTTCACGGATGCCGTCGATGAAGGTCCAGGCGTGTTCGACCTCGTCGCGGCGGGCGAAGAGGGTGGCGTCGCCGCTCATGGCGTCGAGAAGGAGGCGCTCGTAGGCTTCCGGCGTGGCCTTGCCGAAGGATGTGCCGTAATGGAAATCCATTTTGACCGGTTCGAGTTGCAGCATGGTGCCGGGCATTTTGGCGGCCATGCGGAAGGAGATGCCCTCGTCGGGCTGGATACGGATGACGAGGACGTTCGGGTCCTGCAGTTGGCTCTCGCGGTTGAAGAGGACGGGCGGGGTGCCGCGGAACTGGATGGCGATCTCGGTGCCGGATTTGGGCAGGCGTTTGCCCACGCGCATGAAAAACGGGACGCCGGCCCAGCGCCAGTTGTCGATATGCAGGCGCAGGGCGACGTAGGTCTCGGTCAGCGACTCCGGCGCGACGCCGGGCTCCTGCCGGTAGCCGGCAACCTCGCTTCCGTTGATGAAGCCCGCGGTGTATTGCGCGCGGATGACATTGCGCGCCACGGCTTCGCCGGTCAGCGGGCGCAGGGCCTGCAGGACTTTGACCTTCTCGTTGCGCACGGCGTCGGCCCCGAGGTCGATGGGCGGCTCCATCGCGGTGAGGCAGAGGAGTTGGAGCAGATGGTTCTGCACCATGTCGCGCAGGGCGCCGGAATGTTCGTAGTAGCCGGCCCGCGATTCGACCCCGAGCGGTTCGCTCGCGGTGATCTGCACGTTGTCGACGTAGCGGCGGTTCCACAGCGCCTCGAAGACCGTGTTGGCGAAGCGCAGGACCATGATGTTCTGCGCGGTTTCCTTGCCGAGGTAGTGGTCGATGCGGAAGGTGTCGCGCTCGGGGAAGGCGGCGGCGGCGGCGGCGTTGAGGCGGTGGGCGCTGGGCAGGTCGGTGCCGAAAGGTTTCTCCACGATGAGGCGCGACCAGGCGCCGGGATTCGCGTGGCTCAGGCCGCTGGCCCGGAGGTTCTCGAGGATGACGTCGAATTCGGTCGGCGACGAGGCGAGGTAGAAAAGCCGGTTGCCCTGCGTGCCGAGGCGTTGGTCGATGGTGTCGAGTTCGCGCCCGAGCGAGGTGTAACCGTCGGCTTGGTCGAAGCTGCTGCGATGGTAGAAAATATTGGCCGCGAAGCGTGACCAGAGTTCGTCGTTGACCGGTCGCCGCGAATATTTGCGCGCGGCTTCGCCCAGTTCCTCGCGGAAACTTTCGTTCGTTTTGTCGCGGCGGGCAAAGCAAACGACGGCGAGCGAGGAGGGCAGGTTGCCATCCGCGGCGAGATTGTAGAGCGCGGGGATGAGTTTGCGCCGGGTAAGGTCGCCGGTCGCGCCGAAGATGACGACGACGCAGGGGTCGGGCACGGGGCGGTTGACCAGATGGAAGCGGAGCGGGTTGGCCACGGCTTCGGACATGAAGGGAATCAGGCGGCCACGCGCTCGAGCGAGCGGGCCAGGGTGATGGCGGCGCCGGAGCGGTTCAGAATGTAAAGGTGCACGCCGGGCGCGCCGTGGCGGAGGAGTTCGCGGATCTGGTGGTAGGCCCAGGTGACGCCGACGGCCTCGGCGGCGCGCGGGTTGTCGTCGACGACCTGCAGTTGCTCGACGAGGGCGGTGGGCAACGACGAGCCGCACATCGGCCCGAAGCGTTGCACCTGCGCGAGAGAGAGGGCGGGGAGGAGACCGGGCAGGACGGGCAGATCGATGCCGTGGGCCTGGCAGGCGGCGAGAAATTTGAAGTATTGCTCGTTGTCGAAGAAGAGCTGCGTGGTGAGGAAAGAGGCGCCGGCCTCGGCCTTGATTTTGAGATGGCGCAGGTCCTCCTCCATCGAGGTGGCCTCGGGATGCTTTTCCGGATAAGCACCGGCACCGAGGCAGATGTCGGGGAAACTCCCGCGGATGACCGCGACGAGGTCGCTGGCGTAGCGCAGTCCGTCCGGGCAGGGGACGAATTCGCTCTCCCCTTTGGGCGGATCGCCGCGCAGGGCCATGATGTTGCGGATGCCGTCGGCGTGGTAGCCGGCGACGATGTCGAGCAGTTCGGACTTGGTCGACCCGACGCAGGTGAGGTGGGGCATGACGAGCCAGCCGAATTCTTCGCGCAGGATTCTGGCGTATTGGAAGGTGCGCTCGCGGGTGGTGCCACCCGCGCCGTAGGTGATCGAAACGAAGTCCGGACGGTAAGGGCGCAGGGCTTCCGCGGTGCGGAGCAATTGCGCGCCACCCTCGTCGTTTTTCGGGGGGAAAAATTCGACGGAAAGCAGGGGGCGTTTCTCGGCGAGAAGTTCGGTGATGGGGCGATCGGCGGGCATGGTGGTAGGACCAGCAATCGTGCACGTGCGGGGCGGTGTGCCCAAGGCGAAAATTGCGTTGCCAAGCCTCGGACCGCGGCAGGATGCTTGGGCGATGCAAGGCACTGACGGACCATCTGCTGCGGTTTCCCTTCCGGGTGCCGTTGTTTTGCTGGCCTGCGCGGCCCTGCTCATCGCCGGCTACGGCGTGGCGTGGTGGCGCGGCGTTGCCCCGTCCGTCGAAGTGCGCGTCGTGCCGGTCCCGGCGGCTCCCGCAGCGGAGGCGCCGTCCGACCCGTGACCGTGCATCCGGTGGAAACCGACCGGTTGCGGCGGGTCTTCGGCGCGCGCGTGGCTTTGGACGATGTGAGTTTCGCCGTTCGCGAGGGCGAGGTTTTCGGGCTGCTCGGTCCGAATGGCGGCGGAAAAACCACGCTCTTCCGGATTCTCTCCACCATGCTGGCCCCGAGCGGCGGCGCGGCGCGGATTTGCGGCCATGATGTGGAGCGGGCGGCGCCGGCGGTGCGCTCCTGCCTCGGGGTGGTCTTTCAATCCCCGAGCCTGGACCCGCATTTGACCGTGGCGGAAAATCTCCGCTATGGCGGCAATCTTTACGGTCTGCGCGGCGCGCCGCTCGAGGCGCGCATGCGGGAGACAACGGAAGCTTTGCGCGTGGCCGACCGCTGGTCCGAGCGGGTCAAGACACTTTCGGGCGGTTTGCAGCGACGGGTCGAGATCGCCAAGAGCCTGTTGCCGCGGCCGCGTCTGCTTTTGATGGACGAACCTTCGACCGGTCTCGATCCGGTGGCGCGGGTTGATTTGTGGAGCATCATCGGGCAGTTGCGCGCGGAGTCTGCCATGACCGTGGTGTTGACCACGCATTTGATGGACGAAGCTGCACGTTGCGATCGGGCGGCCATTCTGCACCAGGGCAAGCTGATGGCCTGCGACACCCCGGAGGCGTTGTGCGGGATGATCGGGGCGGATGTGCTCACCTTGACCGGACGCGAACCGGACCGGCTGGCCGGGCGTTTGCAGGCGGAGTTCGGTTGGGCGGCATCGGTGCATGACGGGGCGGTGCGGGTGGAAGTCCCGCGGGCGCACGAGCAGGTGGCGCGGATTGTCGAGGCGTTCCCCGGGGAAATCCTGGCCGTGACCGCGGGTCGTCCCACGTTGGAAGACGTCTTCGTGCGTCTGACCGGCGAGCGGCTGGGCGAGCCGTTCCTCGAAAAGGCCGGCGGGAGGAGGAAGCGCCGATGAGCACCGTGGGGGGATCGCATTTTTGGGGGCCCGTGTTGGCCCTGTGGCAACGCGACATGGTTCGCTTCCTGCGCCAGAAAAACCGGATCATCGGGGCGCTGGGCGCGCCGCTTGTTTTCTGGGTGTTGATCGGATCCGGGGTGGGTCCGGGGTTCCGTCTGCCGGGCTGGCCCGCGGATATGACATACTTGGCCTACTTTTTCCCGGGCACGGTGGTGCTCATCCTGCTTTTCACCGCGGTCTTTTCGACCATTTCGGTCATCGAGGACCGCCGGGAGGGTTTTCTCCAGGGTGTGCTCGTCGCGCCGGTCGCACCGGAGGCGATCGTGCTGGGGAAGCTGCTGGGCGGCACGACGCTGGCGGTCGGGCAGGCCTTGCTCTTCTGCCTGGCTGCACCTTTGGCCGGCGTGCCGTTGGATGCGGCGGTGCTGGCGCGTTTGTTGCCGGCTTTGTTTGTGGTCGGCTTCGCGCTGACCGGCCTCGGTTTTCTCGTGGCTTGGCCGCTGGAATCGACGCAGGTTTTTCCCGCGATCATGAATGTCTTGATCATGCCGCTCTGGCTGCTTTCCGGCGCGCTGTTTCCGGCGGCGGCGGATTCCTGGATGCGCTATGCGGTGGCGGTCAATCCGGTGGCCTACGGCACGGCGGCGGTGCGACGCGCATTCTATGGCGACGGCGCACCGCTGGGTTTGGTGGCGGGTTACGGGCTGGCGTTGTCCGTGTCGGTGGTTTTTGCCGCGGTCATGTTTGCGCTTTGTGTCTGGATGGTGCGGCGCCGGCGGGGCACGGTGTAGGTCATGCGCTCGGCGTGGAAAGCGACGTTGGGTCAGGCGCTGGTGGCCTTGCTCGTGGTCGGCGCCCTGATTTACGTGGCGCGGTCGGCACCGTTCCTCGGCGCGGTGGAGGAAACGGAGGACCTGGTGCGCGGGTGGGGGGTGCTCAGCATCGTCATTTATCCGTTGCTGGTCATGGCGGCCACCGTGCTGTTCCTGCCGGGGGGGATTCTCAGCTTGGGCGGCGGATTTTTCTTCGGCTTGTGGTGGGGGACGGCGCTGGTGCTGGCCGGCAACCTGCTGGGTGCGGCGGTGGCGTTTTTCGTCGGGCAGAAACTCGGACGGAAGTTCGTGCGTCAGCGCATTCTGCGCGACCCGCGCTGGGCGGCGTTGGATGGAGCCATTGCCAAGCACGGACCGCGCATCATTTTCTACAGCCAATTGAACCCGCTTTTCCCGACCAGTCTTTTCAACTACCTCTACGGCATCACCAAGGTGGGGTTTTGGGAGTGTATGAAATGGGTCGCGCTGGGGCGTCTGCCGGGTATTTTCCTCTATTGTTACCTCGGCACGCTGGGGCAGTTGGGCCTTCGTATTTTGCGGGGCGACTCCGAGCCGGGTCCGGCCGAATACATTCTTTGGGGTGGCGGGCTGCTCTTGACTGTCGGGGTCGCCGCCCTCCTCGGTCACACCGCGGCCAAAGTCATCGAAGAATACCGCCGGCTGGCCCCGCCGCATGACGAGGAGGATGACGAGGGCTAACGGGGTTGTTGCCGCGGCGGTGTTCGGGTAGGGTGCGCCGCCCATGATGCCCAGCCCGGCCCAAGCAAAACCCGTCCTCTGCGGGTGGCTCGTGCTCGTTCTCCTCGCGCTGGGCGCGGTGGAGGCCGGAGCTTCGTCCTGGAGGATCCGCAAACTCGGCGGGCGCGATTACCTGCCGGTCACGCAAGTCGCGGCCTTCTACCAATTGCAGGTCCGTCCGCGCGGCGACCGTGCGGTGTCGCTCGTTTCGGCCGAGCGCAGCATGGATTTCCGCGCCGGTTCGCGCGAAGCGCGCATCGACGGGGTCAAGCACTGGCTCTCCTTCCCGGTGATTTATTTCGGCGGCCAATTCTATGTGTCGCGCATGGATCTTTCCAAGACGCTGGATCCGCTGATGCGTCCGCAGCGCATCCCGAATCTCAAGCCGGTGCGCACCGTGGTGCTCGATCCGGGCCACGGGGGCCACGACCGCGGGGCGGTGAACCGCTACGGAGCCGAGAAAAACTACAACCTGGACATCGGCCGCCGCATGCGTCCTTACCTGCGCGAGGCGGGACTGAGGGTGGTCATCACACGGCAGGGCGACCAGTTCATCCCGCTGGAGAAACGTCCGGCCATGGCCACGCAACTGCAGCGTGAGGATCCCGGCACGATCTTTGTCAGCATGCATTTCAACGCCTCGGGCGAGCGCGTTTCTGCCGCGACGGGTTACGAGATTTTCACCCTCACGCCGCGCGGGGCGCCGAACAGCCACGATACCTACCTGACGCGCCGCAGTTTTTCCGCCGAGCCGGGTCATCGCATGGATCACGCGAGCCAGGGGTTGGCTGCGGCCATTTACCATGCGATGCTCGGACGCCTGCCGATGTTCGACCGCGGGATGAAGCGCGCGCGCTTCGCCGTGTTGCGGCGCGCCACGACCCCGGCCGTGCTGGTCGAGGGCGGCTTCATGAGCAATCCGCGCGATGCGAAATTGATGACCGACGATAAGTGGCGCGAGCGCCTCGCGGAATCGATCGCGCAGGGGATCATCGGATTCGCGCAGCTCTCGCGGACCAAGGCGCCGCCGAAGTTGCTCGCCGAATTCCGCCGCGGCGAAGCGGCTTCGCTGGCCGAAGCCGGCTGGGAATTCTCGCCCCTCGCCGGGATCGGCGCGCTGGTGCGACCGGGTTTCGCCGACCTCCGCGGCTGGCGCGGACTCCTTCCGGCGTCCCTCGGCGAGGAGGTTCCGCCCTACCGTCTTGAATTCGAGCCGGCGGGCTGGGTGCAACTCGAGGCTTGGGCCGCGGCCGGCGAGGATGCCCGTTCGATGGCCGTGGACGAGCAGGCCACGCTCATGGGGCAGGGCGAGTGGCCCGCACCCGAACCGCCTTTCCCCGGTTTGCAAAACTGGCGTTCGCTCTTGCCGCCGCAAGGCCTGGACCGCGGCTTCGTCCTTTTCCCGGCCTCCGGCGGCCCGGTGGCCAACGGCGCCGCGGCGGAAGGCGGCGGCGAGCGTGAGGTCGAGGAAATGGTGGAAATTTCGGGAGGAGCGCTGTGAGCGCGGCGCGGCCGATCGCCTTGGTCCGCCGCGGTTACTCGCCGACGGGCGGCGCGGAAAAGTTCCTCGGACGTTTCGCCGCGGCGGCGCGCGACCACGGGCACGAGGTCTTGCTGGTCAACGACCGTCCGTGGCCGCGGGAAGCCTGCGGCGGCGTGGCCCAGCGCACGCTGCCGGCGCGCGGTCCGTGGGAATTCGCCCGCGCCGTGGCGCACTGGAGGGGGACGTGGCCGGACGGCCTTGTCTTCAGCCTCGAGCGTTTGTTTTCCGCGGACTGCTACCGCGCCGGCGACGGCGTGCTGGCCGCGTGGTTGCAGCGGCGCGCGGTTTACGATCCGGGCTGGGAGTCGCGCCTGCGCTCTTTCCTTCCGAAGCAGCGCCGGATGCGGCAACTCGAGCAGCACTGCTTCGCCGCGTGCGACACCGGGGCGGTCATCGTCAATTCAAACATGGTGGCGCGCGAAATCGCCGCGTATTCGGATTACCCGTCCGACCGCGTGCACCTGGTGCGCAATGCCGTCCCGGACGATTTCGCCGCGGGGGTGCCCGCGCGCGACGAGGCGCGGCGGCGGTTGGGTTTGCCGGAGGACCGTTTCATTGCGGCTTTCATCGGCACTGGTTGGAAGCGCAAGGGGTTGCGCTTCGCGGCGTCGGCACTGCGGCGCGCGCGTTTGCCCGGCGCGGTGCTGGCCGTGGCGGGGCGCGGTCCGGAACGACGCCACCGTGCGCCCGGCGTCGCTTTCCTCGGCCCGCAGAAGGACGTGCGGCCCTTGCTCGCCGCGGCGGATGTTTTCATTCTTCCCACGGTCTACGATCCCTTCAGCAACGCCTGCCTCGAAGCCCTCGCGCTGGGGCGCCCGGTCATCACCACCGCGGCCAACGGCTGCGCGGAAATTTTGGAGGAAGGGGTCACCGGTTCCGTGGCGGGGGAACCGCATGATGTGGCGACGCTCGCCGCGGCCCTGCATTACTGGGCGGAGGGCGGACGGGCCGCGGAGGCGGAAGCGTCGTGCCGCGCGGCGGCGGGGCGGTTCACCCTGGCGGACAACGTGCGCCGGACGATGGAAATTCTCGAGTGCACGCGGACCGCGTGAGGCCGCTCAGGCGCGCTTCTTTTTCTTCTCTTCCTCGGCCATTTCCTGCAAGCGCCGCATTTCGATGGCCTGCAAGCCGACGATCGCGGCCACCGCGGCAATGGTCTCGGCGTCGTCGGCCCGCGAGACATCGGCCGCGGGCCTGGTCAAGCCGGTGAGGATTTGTCCGTAGGTCTTGGCGCCGAGCATTCCGAGGAGACGCGCGGCGATGTGCCCGCTGTTCAGGTCGGGGAAAACAAGCACGTTGGCGCGTCCGGCCACGGTGCCCGACAGGCCTTTGACCCGTGCGGTGGCGGGTTGCAGCGCGGCATCGACCTGCAGTTCGCCGTCGATCTCGACATCAAGGTGGCGCTCCTGCGCGCGTTGCCGGGCCAGCGCCGCGGCGGCGGCCATTTTCTGGGTGCCGCGGGTTACCGCGCTGCCTTTGGAGGAATGACTGAGGAGGGCGACGCGCGGGGTTTCACCGGTCAGCTGGCGGCAAAGATGCGCGGCTTGCAGCGAGATGGTCGCGAGTTCCTCGACGTCGGGCGAGGGAATGACGCCGCAGTCGGCCAGCACGAGCATGCCCTCATGGCCGAGTTCCGCGCGACCGGTGTCGGTCACGACGCAGCTGTTGACCACGTGACCGCGGGCCGGTTTGACCACGCGCAGGAGCGGGCGCAGCAGGGCACCGGTGGCCGAACCGATGCCGCCGACCACACCGTCGGCGCGTCCGTATTGCACCATCATGGCGGCGTAGTAATTCGGATTGAGCAACGTGGCCCGCGCGTCGCCGAGACCGAGTTTCTTGTAGCGGTCGAGCGTTTCGAGGAAGTGGCAGAAGTCGGGCAGATCGGAAGATGTTTCCGGATTGATCACGCCGAAGCGGTCGCAGGGGATGTTTTCGCGGCCGGCCGTTTGCTCGATGACGGCGCGCCGGCCGAGGAGGATGGGCACGCCGAGGCCGAGTTCGTAGAAGCGGCGTCCGGCCTGGAGGACGCGGACGTTTTCACCTTCGGGAAAAACGATGCGTTTGGGATGGCGCCGGAGCCGGCGGTAGACGGATTCGATGAATTGCATGGCGGACGCCTGCGGAAGAGCGTGGCGGAGTCCGACGCCATGCTCAAGCAGAGATGCGCCCCGCTTGCGGTGCGGGGTCGCGTGGCGCAGCATGCGGCCGATGCGATGGCAGTTGAAAGAACGTGCAGTCGGGTTTCCACGGCGCCCGCTGATCATGGGCATCGTCAATCTCAACGACGATTCGTTCAGCGGCGACGGCACACTGGCGGTGGACGAGGCGCTGGAACGGGCGCGGCGCATGGTTGCCGACGGGGCGGACATCATCGATGTGGGGGGGGAGAGCGCGCGGACGAACCGCGCGGCGATTCCGGCCGCCGAGGAAATCCGGCGCGTTCTTCCGTTCGTGGGAGAATTTCTCGCTGCGCGCGCCGGTTGGGCGGTGCGCGACGAAGCGCAGTTGCAGCCCGCGGTGTTGTCGGTCAACACGTGGCGCCCCGAAGTCGCCCGGGCCTTGCTTGCGGCCGGGGCGGAACTGCTCAATGACATGAGCGCGCTGCCCGACGATGAAAATGCGCGCCTCGCGGCGGAGCACGGGGCTTCGTTGCTCATCATGCACTCGGTGGGGGAGCCGAAGATCGCGCGCACCGGAGTGACCTGGCGCGATGTGGTCGGCGAGCAGGTGCGCTTTTTCGCGGACAAGATGCAGCGGGCGGAGCAGGCGGGGCTGCCGCGCGAGGCGATCATCCTCGACCCCGGATTGGATTTTGCCAAGCAGTGCGGGGACAACCTGCGGCTCTTGCGCGAAACCGAGCGCCTCGTCGCGCTCGGACGCCCCGTTCTCATGCCCGTCTCGCGCAAAACGGTGATCGGCGATGTCCTCGGCCTGCCCGAACCGCGCGACCGCGATGCCGGAACCTGGGCCTGCCTCGCGGCGGGAGTGCGGCGTGGCGCCTCCATTTTCCGCGTCCATGCGGTGCGCGAGGCGGTGTCCTGCGCGCGGGTGGTCTGGGAGGTCGGTCAGCGGCGGTCCTGAAAATCCGTTCTCGTTCCTGCCGGGGGCCCGCAATTTTTTTTCCGGCTTTTCTCTGAAAAGAGTTGACCGCACCTTGCCCTCAGTGGTTTAAAGTGGGTCAAAGTGGTGCAAAATGGCACCGCAACCCTGAAAATGTCCAAGTCTGTCCCGATGCCTATGATTTACGCTGGCGAGTTTCGCCACGCGGTGGACGACAAGCACCGGGTGACGATTCCGTCGCGCTGGAGGGGGAAGGAAGGCGGCGAATTTTTCGCCGTGCCGGATCCGGCGGGGAAATTTTTGATGATCCTGCCTCCGCACGAGTTCGACCGGGTGAAATCCGACGTCGAAGCCAACGCGTCGATCACCCCGGCCGACCGCCGCAAATTCATCCGCCGCTTTTACGCGCTGGCCCAGATGGTGTCGGTGGACAAGCAGGGCCGCGTGCTCCTGCCGGAGGAATACTGCCGCCGCCTCGGCCTCGAAGGCGAAGTGGTGCTGATCGGCACGCACAGCCGCATGGAAATCTGGAATTCGCAGAGCTGGACGGCCGCATCGGCCGACGAGGACGAGGTCTTCCGCCGGGTGGCGGGAGAAGTCGGTCTGTAGCCGCTCCCGCTTTCCCCCGAACCGAACAAAACAATCCGAACGAATGGCAAAACCCGGCCGCAAATTCGCCTTCGGTTTCTCCGCGAAGAAAGACGCGGAGGGCCGTTCCGAAGGCGCGGCCTGCCTCCGGCTCCGCGTGCGCACCGGCTATGAGCAATTTGGACTCCGCAAAAAAGCATCCTCCCGCAAACCCTGACGCGCCCCACTGGCACGAGCCGGTGCTGCGCGACGAGGTTGTGGCCTTGTTGCGTCCGGCCCCGGGCCTGCTCTTTCTCGACGGCACCCTCGGCGGCGGGGGACACAGCGCGGCGCTCCTCCAGGCGGGGGCACGTGTTCTTGGTCTGGATCGCGACCGCGAATCGCTCGACCACGCCGCCGCACGGCTGGCCGTTTTCGGCGACCGCTTTCGCGTGGTGTCGGCCAACTTTGCCGACGCGGCCGATCTGCCCGAAGTGCGGGCCGCGGCGCCGTTCGACGGCGCGCTTCTCGATCTCGGTGTCTCTTCCCACCAGCTCGACACGCCCGAACGCGGGTTCAGTTTCCGCCACGACGGTCCGCTCGACATGCGCATGGATCCCGCGTCGGGCGAGCCCGCGGCATTGCTCGTCAACACGGCCAGCGAGGCGGAATTGACCGGACTTTTCCGCGAATACGGCGAGGAACCGCAAGCGCGCCGCGTGGCCCGCGCCATCGTGGCCGAGCGCGAGCGTCTGCCTTTCACCCGCACCGGCCAGCTGGCCGCGCTCATCGAGAAAGTCCTCGGCCGCCGCGGCCGCGTGCATCCGGCCACGCGCGTCTTCCAGGCCCTGCGCATCGCGGTGAACGACGAACTCGGGTCCCTGCGCCGCGCCCTCGTGACCATTCCCCCGCTCCTGCGGGCTGGCGCGCGTTTTGTCGTCATCACTTTCCATTCGCTCGAGGACCGCATGGTCAAAGCCTTCTTCCGCGCCGGCAGCGAGCAATGGCTCGACCGCCCCGAGTGGCCCGCCCCGCGGCCCAATCCCGAGTGGCGTTTCCGCGACCTCACGCGCAGGCCTTTGTCCGCGGCCGGACCCGAAACCGACCGCAACCCGCGGGCGCGCTCGGCGCATCTGCGTGCGGTGGAAATTTTGCCCCTGCGGCAGGAGGTGGCGGCGTGAAACGCGTCCATCGCGACAACGCCCTCCCGCTCGGCCCGCTGGCCCGCTGGCTGGTGGTCGTCGTGTTCCTCGGGTTGCTCGGACTTTGTTACGTCCACATGAAGCACAAGCTCAAGGTCGCCGGCGACCGCTGCCGCGAGCTGGAGCACGCCGTGGCCGACCTCGACGAGAAGATCAAGGTGGCGGGCAACGAGATTATGCGCCTGACCTCGCGTCCCGCGCTCGAGCGGCGCCGCACCGAAGGTCTCATCGAAATGATCCCCGTGCAGGACGCGCGCCTGACGCGCCTGCGCGTGCAGACCACGGCCCTCGCCGCGCAACCGGTGGTGGCCGTCGCCCCGGACGGGGAGGCACTGCCATGAGCCGCGGTGTCCACCAGAGAGCCGGTCTGGTCGGCATCGCCCTCGCCCTCGTCCTGAGCATTTATTCCGGGCGGTTGATTTACCTGCAGGTCGGCAAGCACGAGGAGTTCAAGCGCGCGGTGGCCGACACCACGGCCCGCAAAAAAATCGTCCCCGCCGAACGCGGCCTAATCACCGATGCCCGCGGGGAAGTCCTCGCCGACAACGTGCCGATCTACGCGGTGGTGGCCGATGGCACGCTGCTGACCGACCGTGCGCGCACGGCGGAAATTCTCTCGCGCCACCTCGGCCGTCCCCTCCAGCAGGTGGCCGAGCGCATCGAATCGCGGAAGCCCTACATCGTCCTGCAGCGCAAGGTTGGCGCCGTCACGGTGGCCGCGATCAAAGAGGAACTGGCCGCGGAAAAACTGCGCGGCCTGAGGTTCGAACGCGAGCCGAAGCGGAACTACCCGAACGAGGACATGCTCGGCCACGTTGTCGGCTTCCTCGACCACAAAGGCTGCGGTGTCCAAGGCGTGGAAATGATGATGGAGCCCTACCTGCGCGGGGAGGACGGCTTTGTCTACACCGAGCGCGACCGCACCGGCCGCGAGATCGTGGCTTACCGCGGCATCGAGCGTCCGGCCCGCGACGGCATGACCGTGCAATTGACGGTCGACATGGGTTTGCAGGCCATCGTCGAGCGGGAAGTGGCCGATGCCTACCAGCGGCTCAACCCGAACATGATCACCGCTGTCTTCGTGCGTCCGCGCACCGGCGAGATCCTTGCCATGGCCACGCAACCGGCTTTCAATCCCAACGACCACGGCGGGAGCCCCGAGGAAGCCAAGAAAAACCGCGCCATCATCGAGATGTTCGAGCCCGGTTCGACCTTCAAGATCGTCGTCATTGCCGCCGCGCTCAACGAGAACGCGGTCACGCCGCAGAGCAAATTTTTCTGCGAGAACGGACGCTTTGCCTACGCCGGCAAGACGCTCAAGGACGTGCACGGCTACGGCACGCTCAACGTGCACGACATCATGGTGAAGTCGTCGAACATCGGCTGCGCCAAGATCGCCATGCACATCGGCGCCGACACCTTCCACGAATACATCCGCCGCTTCGGTTTCGGCGAACGCACCAATCTCGGCCTCCCCGGTGAGATTCCCGGCCTGGTCCGCCCCCGCCACCGCTGGACCGGACTTTCCATCACCCGCGTGCCCATGGGACACGAGGTCGCGGTCACGCCGCTGCAGATCACCATGGCCATGTCGGTCATCGCCAACGGCGGGAACATGATGCTGCCGCAGATCGTCCGGTCCGTGCACGACGGGAGCGGACACGAGGTCGTGGGGTTCCGTCCGCAAGTCGTCCGCCGCGTCATCTCCGAGCAAGCCGCCGCGCAGGTCGGGGCCTCGCTGCAGGACGTGGTCGGCGAACGGGGCACCGCGCCGCTCGCCGCCATTCCGGGCTACCGCGTGGCCGGCAAGACCGGCACGGCCCAGCGCGTGGATCCCAAGGGCGGCTACACTCCGGGCAAATATGTCGTCTCCTTCGCCGGCTATTTCCCGGCCAATGATCCCGAGGTCGCCGGCATCGTGCTGGTCGACGACGCGCGCACGCCCGGCGCGCGCAACTACGGCGGCACGGTGGCCGCCCCGATTTTCTCGCGTATCGGCGAGGCCATGGCGCGCCACCTCGATTTGCTTCCCGAAACCGCGGAACCCGATGGCACGACCATCGCGCTCGTGCCGTTCGGTAAGAAATTCAACTGATCCGCATGCAACTGTCCAAAATCATCGCCGCCCTCCGGGCCGAACCCGTCCGGGTCGACGGTCCGTCCGACCGCGAGATCACGGCGCTGACCCACGACTCGCGGCAGGCGGCACCCGGCGCGCTCTTTGTCGCGCTGCCCAGCGTGACGCCCGGGCGCACCGGCGAGGCCGCGGCCGGCGGAGGCGGTTATATCCTCGAGGCGGTGGAAAAAGGCGCGTCCGCAGTCATCACCTCCGCCGATCTCGAGGCACCCCGGGCCACCGTCATCCGCACCGCCGATCCGCGCGCCGCGCTGGCCGATGCCGCGGCCGTCTTTTACGGCCATCCCTCGCTCCAATTGCAGACCGCCGGCGTCACCGGGACCAACGGCAAAACGACCGTCACTTTCCTGCTCAAGCACCTCCTCGATGTCGCCGACCGCCCGTGCGGGTTGATCGGCACGGTGCGCTACGTGGTCGGTCCGCGCGAGTTGCCGGCCGCCCGCACCACCCCGGAATCCGACGACTTGCAGCGCCTCCTGCGCGAGATGCGCGAGGTCAATTGCCGGGCCGCGGTCATGGAGGTTTCCAGTCACGCCCTGCACCAGGACCGGGTGCGCGGCGTGGAATTCGACGCGGCCGTCTTCACCAATCTCACCCAGGATCATCTCGATTATCACGGGACGATGGACGCTTATTTCGCGGCCAAGCAGCAGTTGTTCGTCCATCTCGCCGCCCAGACGCACAAGCGCGGCACGGCCGTGGTCAATGTCGACGACCGATACGGCCGCCGCCTGCTCGACGAGGTGGACCCGCGTGTCACCACCGTGACCTACGGACAGTCGTCCAACGCCATGTTCCGCGCGGCCGACCTGCGCACCGACCTGCACGGCACGCAGTTCACCCTGCAGGCCGGCGGCAAAAGTTTCCTCGTGCGCCTGCCGCTCATCGGCACGTTCAATGTCTACAATGCCCTGGCCGCGCTGGCCTCCATGCACGCGCTGGGTCACGACGTGCGCAAATCGGTCGACGCGCTGAAGAACGCCCCGCAAGTGCCCGGCCGCCTCGAATTGGTGCCGGGACCCAAGTCGTTCCGCGTCTTCGTCGATTACGCCCACACGCCCGATGCGCTGGAAAATGTCCTGCGCACCCTGCGTTCGCTTCAACCGGCCCGCATCGTCACCGTTTTCGGTTGCGGTGGCGATCGCGACAAGGCCAAGCGCGGGCCGATGGGCCGCGCCGCCGAGGAATTTTCCGACTGGTGCATCGTCACCTCGGACAACCCGCGCGGCGAAGATCCCGAGGCCATCTGCCAGCAGATCACTGCCGCGCTGCGCGGACAAAACCACGAGACCGTGCCCGACCGTCGGGCCGCCATCCGCCGCGCCATCGCCCTGGCCGGCCAGGGCGATATCGTCCTGGTGGCGGGCAAAGGTCACGAGGATTACCAGGAAATCGGCGCCCGCCGCGTGCCCTTTGACGACACGGCCGAGGCGGCGTCCGCCATCCGGGGGAGGGTTGCCTGACCATGGACGCGACGGCACTCCCGATCGTTGCCGCGGCCTGCGGCGGCGTGCTCGCTGCCTCCGCCGGGACCGGCATCACCACGATTTCGAAGGACACGCGCACTTTGCAGGCCGGCGATCTTTACTGGGCGCTGGTCGGGGAGAATTTCGACGGCCACGACTTTGTTGCTGCGGCCGCGGCCGCCGGCGCCGCCGGCGCGGTCGTCTCGCGCCAACCGGCGGATGTCCCGCCCGGCTTTGCCCTGATCAAAGTCGGGGACACGCAGGCCGCCCTGCACCGCTTGGCCGGGTGGCACCGCGACCGCCTCAAGGCGCGCGTGGTTTGCCTGACCGGCAGCAATGGCAAGACGAGCACCAAGGATTTCAGCGCCTCGGTCGCCGCGACAAAATTCGCGGTGAGCAAGACCGAGGGAAACCTCAACAACCACCTCGGGCTGCCGCTGACCATTCTCGCGGCCCACACGTCCGACCAAGTCTGCGTCTGGGAAATCGGCATGAACCACGCAGGCGAAATCGAACCGCTGGCCCGCCTGGCCCGTCCGGACATCGGGATTATCACCAACATCGGCGTGGCCCACATCGAATATCTCGGATCCCGCGAAGCCATCGCGATGGAAAAAGGGATGCTCGGAGAGGTGTTGTCCGCGGACGCCGTGCTGCTTCTGCCTTCAGCCGACGAATTCACCCCGGCGCTGGCCGCGCGGACCAAAGCCCGCGTGGTCCGGGCCGGTGCGGCCGACGGGTTGCATGCCGAAAATCTGCGTCCCTCGACGCACGGTCTGGATTTTGACCTTGTGCGGGGCAAGGAATGTGTGGCCACGCACCTGCCGGTCACCGGCGAGCACATGGTGCGCAACGCGCTGCTCGCCGTGTCCGCCGGTCTCGAACTCGGTCTTTCCCTGCGCGAATGCGCCTCGGGTCTGGCCGCGACCAAATTGTCCGCGCGGCGCCTCGCCTGCCTCGATGTGCGCGGCGTGACCGTGCTCGATGACAGCTACAACGCAAACCCCGACTCGATGGAAGCCGCGCTCCATGCCCTGCGCGGGTTGCCCGGCGGCGGGCGCCGGTTCGCGGTGCTCGGGCGCATGGGCGAGCTCGGCCCCTACGCGAATGAAGGCTACCGCCGGGTGGGCCGCACCGCGGCCTCGACCATGGACGTGCTCATCGCGGTCGGGCCGGAGACGGCGCCGCTGGCCGAGGAGGCCGCGGCTTCCGGTCTGGCCGAGGTGCGCCAGGCCGCCGACACCGCGGAGGCCGCGCGTCTGCTGCGCGAGTTGTCCCGTCCCGGCGATGCCGTGGTCCTCAAGGGCAGCCGCGCGGCGCGCATGGAACGGGTTTTGGAGGACTTCGCCTGATGCTCTACTACCTTTACCAGTTCGCGGATTACGGCAAGGAGACCGGCTCGGACTTCCTCAAGGCCTTCAACGTTTTCCAATACATCACCTTCCGCGCCCTGGCCGCCGGCGTGACGGCCTTCATCCTCAGCCTCGTCTTCGGCAACTGGGTCATCCGCCGCCTCATTTCGCTCAAACTCGGGCAACCCATCCGTTCGCAGGAGGAAGTGCACCGCTTGCACGAACTGCACGGCGGCAAGGCGGGCACGCCGACCATGGGCGGTGTCCTGCTCCTCGGCGCGGTGATTGTTTCCACGCTCCTCTGGGCGCGCCCGACCAATCCTCTCGTCTGGCTGTGTCTCTTCACCGTCATCTACCTCGGCGCGCTCGGTTTCGTCGACGATTACCTCAAGGTGACCAAAAAATCGTCGGACGGGATCAGCAGCCGTTTGAAGTTCGGTCTGCAGTGCGTGCTCGCCGCGCTGATCACCTGGTTTTTCGCCTGGGAGCCGACCCTCGCCCCGCAGTCCGCGCAGCTCTACGTCCCTTTCTCCAAAGAACCGATCATCCAGCACCTCGGCCTCTTCACGTTTTTCCTCTACCTGTTCGTCATCGTGGGAGCGTCCAATGCGGTCAACCTGACCGACGGACTCGACGGGCTGGCCGCCGGTTGCACGACGACCACGGCCTTCGCCTTTGCCATGCTGACCTACGCGGCCGGCCACGCCATTATCGCGCAGTATCTCCAGATTCCGTTCGTTTATTTCTCCGGCGAGCTCTCCGTCATCTGCATGGCGCTGGTCGGCGCGGCCCTCGGATTTCTCTGGTGGAACTGCCATCCGGCGCGCGTCTTCATGGGCGACACGGGCTCGCTGGCCATCGGCGGACTCCTCGGCGTGGTGGCCATCGCTTCCAAGCAGGAACTGCTCCTCGCGCTGATCGGCGGCGTGTTTGTCCTCGAAGCCGGCTCGGTCATCCTGCAGGTCGCCAGCTTCAAGCTGACCGGCAAGCGCATCTTCAAGATGTCGCCGCTGCACCATCATTTCGAACTGAGCGGATGGAAGGAAAGCACGGTCATCGTGCGCTTCTGGATCCTCTCCATCGTCTTCGCCCTGCTCGGGCTGGCCACTTTGAAACTGCGGTGATCGCCATGGACTACACGGGAAAACATGCGGCGGTGCTCGGCCTCGGGCGGAGCGGCGAAGCGGCGGCGCGCCTGCTCCTCGCGAGCGGTGCGGCCGTCACCGTGCTCGATTCCGGCGATCCCGCCCCGCGGCGGGACGCCGCCGAACAGCTTTCCTCGCGTGGTGCACGCGTCGTCTTGGGGAACGACGCGTTGCGCTGCGCGCAGGAGTTTGACTTCGCGGTGCTCAGCCCCGGGATCGATCCCGGGGTGCCGCTCGCGCGGAGGCCGGTCGAGGCCGGCATACCGCTCCTCGGTGAAATCGAATTGGCCTTCCGCAGTTGCCGCTGCCCGGTGGTCGCGGTGACGGGCACCAACGGCAAAACCACGACCACCGGCCTGACCGCCGCGCTCCTCGGGGGCGCGGGCCTGCGCACCGAAGCGTGCGGCAACATCGGCTTGCCGTTCAGCGAGGTGGTGTCGGGCAGCGCCTCGCTCGACGCGGTCGTCGTCGAGATCAGCTCGTTCCAACTCGAAACCACCGACACTTTCCGCCCCCGGGTCGCGGTCTGGACCAACTTCAGCGCAAACCATCTGGACCGCTACCCGGACACGGCCACCTACCGGGCGGCCAAACTGCGCATCTTCGACCGCCAGACGGGGGAAGACTTTGCCGTGGTCAACGCACGGGCGGAGTTGCCCGCCCTGCGCGCGCGGCGCGTGACCTTCACCGCGGCACCCGCCATGGAGGCCGACTTCACTTTCGGGGAAGGGGACATCATCCTGCACCGGGGTGCGCCGCTCATCGCGCTGGGGGAGACGCGCCTGCGCGGGCCGCACAACGCGGAGAACTTGATGGCCGCCCTCGGAGCGGGGCTTTGCCTCGGGCTCGATCTCTCCGCCATGCTGCCCGCCGCCCGCGCTTATGCCCCCCCGCCGCACCGGTGCGAATTCGTGCGCGAACTCGATGGGGTGGCCTGGATCAACGATGCGAAGTCGACCAACCTCGACGCGTTATCCCAGGCCCTGCGCGGACAAACCGGCGGCATCGTCCTGGTCGCCGGCGGGAAAAACAAGGGTTTCGCTTTCGCGCCGCTCGCGGCACTCGTCGGCGAGCGCGTGCATGATGCCGTGCTCATCGGCGAGATGCGGACATCCATCGCCCAGGATTGGGCGGACGCCACCGCGTGCCATCCGGTCGCTTCGCTTCAAGACGCCGTGGCCCGCGCCCGCCAGCTGGCGCGGCCGGGCGACACCGTCCTGTTTTCGCCCGGCACTTCGTCCTTCGACATGTTCGGCAGCTACGAGGAACGCGGAAATCTCTTCAAACAACTCACCACTCAACTCCAACCCCGATAAACCAACACATGAAAATACCACTGTTCAGCAAACTGACCGCGAAATCCCGCGGCCGCAGAGTTGTCCGCGCCTCCGCCGCGCGGTCCGCGCGCGGTCACGACGACGAATACGACGAGATGGAACCGAACATGAAGCTCTCGCACGCTTTCATGGTCGTCCTCATCCTCCACATCGTGGCCGTCGGCGGCATCTACGCCTTCAACCACATCAACGCGCGCAAGGGCGGCTCGAACCTGCTGTCGAACATTTCCGGCCGCATCGCGCAGGCCGCCGGCGGTGCGCCGGCCGCGGCGCCGGCGGTCCCCGCCGAACCGGTGCGCCAGCCGGAAGACGCGGACGAACCGTTGCCCATGGTGACCAGCGACTCGGCCACGGCCGGCACTTTGGTCCGGACGGCGCCGGCCGAGCTGGCTCCGGTCCCCGCCACCGCGACGACCACGGTCCCGGCAAAGACCGCGGTGAAAAAAGAGGCGCCGGTCGCTGCGGCGAAGGTGTCGTCCGGCCCCGTGCCTGCCAGCTACAAGGTTGAGAAGGGCGACAATCCCTACAACATCGCGAAGAAGTTCGGCGTCAGCTACCAGGAGTTGCTCTTGCTCAACAGCATCGACGATCCGACCAAGCTGCAGATCGGACAGTCCCTCAAAGTCCCGAAGAAAGCGAACTGACCGATCTTCGATGCCGCGCCGCACGGCCTACATCCTGATTTTGTCCGTCATGAGCCTGCTGGCCGTCGGTGTGGTCATGCTGCTCAGCACGGGCGCATTCGCCCGCGACAGCCACGGCGACATGTATTATTTCCTCAAGCGGCAGACCATGTGGCTGTTCATCGGCTCGGCGGCCCTGGTCACGACGGCGTTGGTCGATTACCGCTGGTGGGCGCGCTTCTGGCCTTGGCTCTTCGGGGCGGCGGTCGTTCTCCTTGTCCTTTGTTTCGTGCCTCCCATCGGGATGAAAATCAACGGAGCGTGGCGCTGGATCAATCTCGGGGTGGCCAGCTTCCAACCGAGCGAACTCGGCAAAGTGGCCGTGCTCGTCTTCCTCGCGTGGTGGTATCACCGCTACGAGGCGGAATCGAAAGAGTTCCTCCGCGGCTTCGTTTATCCGCTGGCCGTGGCCGGTGTCATCATGGGTCTCATCGTGCTGGAGGTCGACCTCGGGGCGACGGCTCTTCTCGGGGTGACCACCTTGTCGGTCATGTTCGTCGCCGGCACCGGCCTGCGCTGGCTGGTGCCGCTCTTGCTCGCGGGGTTTGGCGGACTGGCCTTCGCCATTTTCACCATCAAAGAACGCCTCGCGCGGTTCATGGCCTTCCTCGATCCGGAAAAATACAAACTCGAGGAAGGTCTGCAGCAATGGCAGGCCATGCTGGCCTTCGGGGCGGGCGGGGTTTCGGGTCTCGGACTGGGGGAAGGGCGGCAGAAAATGCTCTATTTGCCTTACGCCCACACGGACTTTATTTTCCCCATGATCGGGGAAGAACTCGGGCTGCGTTTCACTTTGCTCACCGTCTTCTGCTTTTTGCTCATCCTGCTGGCCGGCGTGCTCATCGCCATGAATGCCCGGGACCGCTTTGGCATGCTGCTCGGTTTCGGCATCACCATCATCATCACCCTGCAAGCCGCCATCAACATCGGGGTGACCACCTCTCTCCTCCCGAACAAAGGCATGCCGCTGCCTTTCATCAGCTACGGCGGGAGCAACCTCGCCGTGTCCATGATGCTCGTGGGCATCCTCCTCAACATCCACCGTCAGGGACACCGCCAGCCCAAACGCCGCCGGCGCGCCGTCCCCGCGACCAGTCTGGCCGTCCGTTTCTGATCCCATGAAATTCGCTATCGCATGCGGGGGAACCGGCGGCCACCTGTTCCCCGGACTGGCGGTGGCGGAGGTCCTGCGCGGGCAGGAACACGACGTCTTGCTCTTCGTCTCGGAGAAAGAAGTCGACACCCGCGCACTGCAGAACCACCCCGATCTCGCCCGCGAAAAGCTGCCTTCCATCGGCCTGCCGTCCGTCTTCTCGCCGGCCATGGTCACCTTCCTCCGGCGCTTGCGCGCCAGTCTCAAACAATGCGGTGCGGTCTATGACAAAGACCGTCCCGCTGCCGTCCTCGGCATGGGCGGATTCACCAGCATCGCCCCGCTCATCGCCGCGCGGCGGCGCGGCATCCCCGCTTTCCTCCACGAGTCGAACGCCATCCCGGGCAAGGCCAACCGCCTCGCCGCGCGTTTCTGCCGGGCCGTCCTCCTCGGCTTCGACGAGTGCGCACGGCATTTCGGCACACGGCCCACGCGCGTGACCGGCACGCCGATCCGGCGCGAGCTGACTGTCGATGTCCCGTCGCGCGAGGAGGCCCGCCTCCGGCTCGGACTGGCGGCCGGACGCACCACCTTGCTCGTTATGGGCGGCAGCCAGGGCGCGGCCGGGATCAATGCGTTGCTTGCGCAGTCGGCTCTTCACTTGGCCGGCAGTGACATCCAAGTCATCCATCTGGCCGGCGAACGCGAGGTCGGTGCGGTGCGCGGCGCCTACCATACCGCCGGGGTGCCCGCGGCCGTGCTCTCATTCTGCGACCGCATGCAGGATGTCTACCCGGCCGCCGACCTCGCCGTGTCGCGCGCGGGGGCGGCCAGCCTCGGCGAGTTGTCGTGGTTCGGTCTGCCCGCCGTCCTCATCCCTTATCCCTACGCGGCCGAGGATCACCAGCGCCTCAACGCGGAAATTTACGCGCGCCACGGCGCCGCTCGCATCGTGGCCGAGCGCGAAGCCAACGCGGAAAGTCTCGCGCCGCTCCTGCGCTCTCTGCTGGAATCGCCCGGATCTTTGGAGACCATGGCCTCCGCCGCGCGGATGCTGGCCCCGCGCGACGCGGCCGAACGGGTCGCCGCGATCATGACCGAAGCCCAGCCATGAACACCCGGGAATTATCCGCTCTCCTCCACGGCGCGCCGCGCCGGATCCACCTGATCGGCGTGGCGGGGTCCGGCATGAGCGGCATCGCCGGACTGCTCCTCGCCCTCGGCCACCGCCTCAGCGGGTCGGACAAAGTCGACACGGTCGAGGTGAAGCGTCTCCGGTCGCTCGGACTCGACTTCCACACCCCGCACCGCGCCGAGGATGTGGTCGATGCGGACATGGTCGTCTATTCCTCCGCCATCCGCGAAGGCAATGCGGCTTACGATGCGGCCGTCCGCCTCGGCAAACCGCTGGTCCGCCGCGCCGAGGCGCTTTCCGCCCTTATGCTCGGTAAAATGGGCATCCTCGTCGCCGGCATGCACGGCAAGACGACGGTCTCGGCCATGGCCGCGCACGTGCTGCGCGCCGCCGGGGCGCATCCCTCGCATTACGTCGGTGCGGAAATCCCCATACTCGGCACGAACGCGCGCTGGGACGCAGGCGGCGCATACTTTGTCGCCGAGGGCGACGAGAGCGACGGGACCATCGTCCTCTACCACCCCGAGCACACCATCGTGCTCAACATCGAACCCGAGCACCTCGACCATTACCCCGGCCTCCCCGCGATCGATGCGGCTTTCGGGACGTTGCTCGAACAGACGGCGGGAAAAATTTTCTACTGCGCCGACGATCCGGGCGCGGTGCGTGTCTGCGCCGCGCGTCCGCGGGCCGTGTCCTACGGCCGGACGGGAACCTATTCCTACGCGGATTTCCGCAGCGCCGATTTTACCTCGACCTTCAGCTTCCGCCGCGACGGGGCCGAATTGGCCCGCCTCACGCTCAATGTGCCCGGCGAGCACAATGCGCTCAACGCGACGGCCGTGCTCGCCCTGGCCGCCGAACTCGGTCTTGATCTCGAAAAATGCGGCGCGGCTCTGGCCACCTTCCGCGGCGCGCGGCGGCGCTTCGAGGTCGTTTACCGCTCGGAGGACTATTTGCTCGTCGACGACTACGGACACCATCCGACCGAGATTGCCGCCGTGGTGCGCGCCGCGCGCGACACGGGGTGCGGACGCGTACTCCTGCTCTTCCAGCCGCACCGCTACACCCGCACACAGGCCTTGCAGGATGATTTCGGCCGCGCCCTCGCGCTGGCCGATGCCGCTGTGGTGACCGATGTCTATCCGGCCAGCGAGTTGCCGATTCCCGGGGTGAGCGGACAACTTGTGGTCGACGCCGCCGCGGCGGCCGGGGCAGCGCGGGCGGTTTATATTGCTTCGCGGGCCGAAGCCGGACGCGAGGCCGGGCGCCTGCTGCATCCGGGCGATTTGCTCGTCACCCTCGGCGCGGGAAATATCCACGAGCAAGGCGCCGATCTGGCCAAGGACTTGCAAACTTTGGAAATGCTCCGTGCGGCCATGGGACCGGGGGTCGCGCGGCTTTACGAACCGTTGGCCAAGCACACCACGATGCGGGTCGGCGGACCGGCCCAATTCTGGTTCGAGCCGGAAACGGAGGAGGGCTTTTGCGAGTTGGCCCGCGCCGCGCAGGAGGCGGGGATTCCGTTCATGGTCATCGGGCGCGGCTCGAATCTCATCGTGCGCGACGGCGGCCTGCGCGGTGCGGTGGTCCGCCTGCGCCGCGGTGTTTTCGGGGAATTCACGGTTGAAGAGGACACGATCCGCGCCGGCGTCGGCGTGCGGTTGAAAGCTTTGAGCGGAGCCGCGGTCAATGCCGGGTTGGAGGGATTCGAATGGATGGAAGGGATCCCGGGCGACGTGGGCGGTTGTCTGCGCATGAACGCCGGGGCCATGGGCGTGGAGGCTTTCGACCAGGTGGTGTCGATGCGCTACGCCGACCATGAAGGGAATATTTTCGAGAAGTCACCGCGCGACCTCGAGGTGCACTACCGCAACGTGCCCTTGCTCCGCACGAATTACGCGCTGTCGGTCGTCTTCCGCGGCACGCGGTCCACGTCCGCCGCGGTGGACAAACGCACCCGCGATTACGCGGCCAAGCGCAAATCCTCGCAGCCCGCCGGGGCCAGTGCGGGCTGCGTCTTCCGCAATCCGGAAGGCGGCAAGGCGGGCCAACTGATCGACGCCGCCGGACTGAAAAACAGCCGGGTCGGGGCGGCCCGCGTTTCCGACGTGCATGCCAATTTCATCCTCAACGAGGGCGGGGCCACGGCCTCCGAAGTGCTGGCCCTCGTTGAACAAATGCGGGCCGAGGTTTTGAAAAAGCACGGCGTCCGTCTGGAAACCGAAGTCCAGATTATCGGCGAGGAGGCCGCGGGATGAAAAGCGAACTGAAAAACCTGCATCTCGTCGTGCTGATGGGCGGTCCGGGTTCGGAAAACGCCGTCTCGCTGCGCTCCGGCGCTGCAGTAGCCAACGCGCTGCGCCAAGGCGGCTACCGCGTGACCGGACTCGAGGTGCACGGCACGGATTTTGCCTTGCCGGCCGACACCGGACTTTGCGTCAACATGATCCACGGCACCTTCGGCGAGGATGGCGGATTGCAGTCGCTGCTCGACGCGCGCGGCGTCGCCTACACGGGCGAGGGGGCCGAGGCCAGCCGCGTGGCCTTCGACAAACTGGCCAGCAAAAGACTTTTCGAAACCGCCGGTGTGCCCACGCCGCGTTGGGAGGTGCTGGCGCCCGGCGCGCAGCCGACCTTGCCCCTGCCGCTGGTCATCAAAGCCCCGCGCGAAGGCTCCAGCGTGGGCGTGCACCTGGTGCGCGAAGCAGCCGCGCTCGAACCCGCCCTGGCCGACTGCGCCGCGCTGGACCGCGAAATCCTCGTCGAGGAATTGATCGAGGGCCGCGAGCTGACCGTCGGTGTGGTCGGCGACCGCGCCATGGCCGTGGTCGAAATCCGCCCGCACGAGGGCTTCTACGACTACGCGCACAAATACACCAAGGGAGCCTCGGAGTATTTCTGCCCCGCACCGCTCGACGATGCGACCACGCGCCGCGTGCAGGAGACGGCGCTGGCTGCCCACCGCTCGCTCGGTCTGGAAGTTTATTCGCGCGTCGACGTCCTTTTGCGCGCCGACGGCGTCCCGTTCGTGCTCGAAGCCAACACCATCCCCGGCATGACCGAAACCAGCCTGCTGCCCAAGGCCGCCGCCGCGGCTGGCCTGGATTTTCTCAGCCTCTGCGAAGATATCGCCGGGCTTTCCTTGCAACGTTCGAAGAGAAGCTGACATGGGAATCTTCCGCCAACGCAACCCCGTCCGCCGTCGCCCCGCGCGCAAGCGCCGCCGCGAACACTTGCTCGAAGTCACGGCCACCGCCGAGACGGAGCGCCGCCGGCGCAACCAGAAGATATTCCTCTACGCCGCCGAAGCTCTCCTCCTCGTCGGCTTGGTCGCCTTCACCTGGTTCGGGATCCGCGCGCTGGTCAATATCCTCATCCTCGAAAACGACCAATACCGCGTGCGCGTGGTGGAGGTGAACACCGACGGCGTCATGTCGCGCGAGGAGGCACTGGAAAAAACCGGGCTTCGCGAGGGGCTGAATATTTTCAGCCTCAATCTCGACTCGGCCCAACGCGCCCTGGCCTCCATTCCGGAAATCAAAGAGGCGCGCGTCGAGCGCATCCTCCCCGACACGGTCACCATCGCGATCGAAGCGCGTCGCCCCGTCGCCTGGGTCGCCCCGCGCGACGCGGGCGTCGATCCGTCCGCCATGGAAACCGCCAGCCTCGTCGACAAGGACGGCGTGATGATGAAGCCGTCCGGCCCGGATTCCTCGGTCACGCGTCTCCCCGTGGTCTACGGCGTGCCGACCGAGCAATGGAGCCTCGGCGACCGCATCGATCTGCCCGAATTGCACGCCGCGCTCGATCTGCTTTTCCGCGCGGGAGAACGGACCAACCCCGAGATCCCGCTGCGCGCCGCCGACATCACCAAAGGCTGGTGCGTCGTGGCCTGGAGCGACCCGCAGGCCCGCTACACCTTCGGCTTGGAGGAAATCCCGGCCCAACTCGACCGCCTGCAAATGGTCCTGCTTCACGTCGGCCAGACTTCACGCAAAATCGCCACGGCCAATCTCATGCCGGAACGCAACACGCCGGTGACTTTCCAGGACGATCCCGCGCCGGCCGGGGAACCGGTGGTGCGCAAAGCCCAAGCGGTCAAACCCTGACATGGCCCGCTCCAACCTCCATGTCGGCTTGGAAATCGGCACCAGCAAAGTGGCCGCAGTCATCGCCGAGACGCGGAGCGACGGACTGCTCCGCATCATCGGCACCGGCGAGGCCCCCTCGCGCGGCGTGCGCAAAGGGGAGATCGTCGACATCGGGCTGATCACGCTTTGCCTGACCGATGCGGTGGCTGAAGCCGAGGAAAAAGCCGACCGCGAAATCGCCGAAGTCGTCGCCTCCGTGACCGGCGCCCACCTCGAGAGTCTCAACAACCGCGGCGGCGTGCCCATTTCCGATGACCGCGACGAAATCGAGGACGAAGACATCCACGAGGTCGAGCAGAGCGCCATGGATGTGAGCATCCCGTCCGGCCACGTCTTCCTCCACACCATGGTGCAGCATTATTATGTGGACGGACAGGAAGGCGTCTCCAGCCCGCTCGGCATGATCGGACGCAAGCTCGAGGCCGAGTTTCATATCGTCCACGGCACCAAGTCGCGCATTCAAAACAGCCTGCGCTGCATCCGCGAAGCCAACCTCAAGGTGAGCAATGTCGTCATGAGCGCCGTCGCCTCGGCCCATGCCGTGCTCGACCAGAGCGACCGCGAGAGCGGCGTGCTGGTCATCGACATCGGCGGCGGCACCACCGACTACATTCTTTTCCGCGACGGCTCGGTCCGCCACAGCGGCGTGCTCGCAGTGGGCGGCGACCACGTGACCAATGACATTTCCATCGGCCTCCGCGTGCCGACCAAGTGGGCCGACAAGCTCAAAGTCGAGGAAGCCGATGTCGCGCCCGGCGCCGTGGCCGCGCGCGGCACGGTGCAAATCGAAGACCCGACCTACGCCGGCGGCGAAATCGAGCGGACCAGCCTGAACAAAGTCGCCGAGGCGCGGGTGCGCGAAATTTTCACCTTGCTCAAACGCCGGCTCCACTTCGAGCGCCAGGCGCAGTTCATGGGCGGCGGTGTCGTCCTGACCGGCGGCACGGCCGAGCTCAAAGGCATCGCCGCGTTGGCCTCCGACGTCTTCGGCGTCCCGGCCCGCGCAGCCAGCCCGCGTCCGCTCATGGGCCCGACCGCGCTCTTCGAGAGTCCGCGCTGGAGCACCGCCGTCGGCCTCGTCCTTTACGCGCAGGCCGCGCAGGAGGCGCTGGAGGAAATTTCCGTCTTCGACAAACTGCGCAGCAAAATCAGCAAGATCATTCCCGGCCTATGATCACCATCGGCGCCAACGAACGCCTTGCCGCCCCGTCCGCCGCGGTCTCCGCGCTCAAAGTCATCGGCCTCGGCCACGCCGGCCTCGCCATGCTGCAACGTCTGGCGCGCGAGGATGGCGCTCCGTCCGACCTGGTGGCCGTGCACACCGATGCCAAAGCGGTCGCCGCCTCGCCGGCCCCGCGCAAAATCCAGATCGGCCGCGACGTGGCCAAGGGGCTCGGGGCGGGCGGCGATGCCGCGCGCGGCCGCGCCTCGGCCAGCGAAAGCCTCACCGAATTGCGCGCCGAATGCGGCGGCGCCGAAGTGGTCATTCTTTGCGCCGGCCTCGGCGGCGGCACCGGTTCCGGCGCGGCCCCGGTCGTGGCCGAGCAGGCCAAGAAAGCCGGCGCGCTGGTCATCGGGCTCGTCACCTTGCCCTTCGCGGCCGAAGGATCGAAAAAGCGCGAGCTGGCCGAGGAATGCCTCGCGCGGCTCGGACGGCATTGCCTCGCTGTCATCTGCTTCGAGAACGACCGCATGGTCGAAGTCTCCGCAGCCGACGCTCCCTTGGCCGAAGCCCTCGGCGCCGCGGCCGGCACCCTTTCGCTGGCCGTCCGCGCCGTCAGCCAGATGCTCGGCTTGCCGGCCGTCATGCCGGTCGGCCTCGACGAGCTTTTGCAGATGTTCGAAGGCGGCGATGCGCGCGCGCATTTCGGCTACGGGATGTCCGAAGGCCCCGACCGGGCCCGCGCCGCGGTGGAAGAGGCGCTGCGCAGTCCGCTGCTCGAGGAGGGGCGACTTCTCGCCGAACCCGGACGCATTCTCCTGCACCTGACCGGCGACGACTCGCTCAGCCTGGCCGAATTGCAGTCCGCGCTGCAGCATCTCTCGCCCCACCTCGGACCGGCCACCCAGGTCCATGTCGGGGTGGCCGCCGATCCTGCGGCCGACGGACGTCTTGGCGTGGCCCTGCTGGCCTGCACGCGTTCCGGCATGCCCGCGGCCTTGCTTGACGATGACGAGGAGGATTTTCCCGCCGCCCCCGCTCCCGCGCCGGCCGAGACCGCGCCCGAGGAGGAAAAACCGGGCAAGGGCGCGGGAAAAAAAGGCAAGGTCGGCAAGAAGTCCGAGACCGGGCAGATGCAGGAAGAGTTGCCGCTCGACCAGGCCATGCGCGGACGTTTCAAAGACCTCGATCCGACCATGGTCGACGGTCAGGACCTCGATATTCCGACGTTTATTCGCATGCGGATCCGCCTCAAATAGTGGTAATCTTCCAGTGGCATGAGACCGGATCGTTTCACCCAGAAGATGCAGGAGGCGCTCAGCGCCGCCTCGGATATGACCAGCAAGCTGCACCAGCAGGAAACCGGCAACGAGCAGTTCCTCCTCGCCCTGCTCGACCAATCCGACGGCGTGGCCGTTCCGCTCCTGCAGAAAGTCGGCCTTTCCACCGCCCGCCTGCGCGAGCAACTCGATGCCGAATTGGCCCGCCGTGCCAAAGTCAGCGGCGGCGCCCAACCGCATCTCGGCAACGACCTGCGCAAGACCCTCGACGCGGCCGAGGGCGTGATGGAAAAACTCAAAGACGAGTATCTCAGCGCCGAGCACTACCTGCTCGCCCTGTCCCAAGGATCGGACTCCGCCGCGAAGTTGCTCAAGGAAGACGGCGCGACGCACGACAAGCTGATGAAGGCCCTGGTCGAGGTGCGCGGATCGCAGCGCGTGACCGACCAGAATCCCGAGGAGAAATACCAGGCGCTGGAGAAATACGGACGCGATCTCACCGCATTGGCCCAGCGCGGCAAAATCGACCCGGTCATCGGCCGTGACGAGGAAATCCGCCGCACCATGCAGGTCCTCTTGCGCCGCACCAAGAACAACCCCGTCCTCATCGGCGAACCCGGGGTGGGCAAAACGGCCATCGTCGAAGGTCTCGCCCGCCGCATCGTCAGCGGCGACGTGCCCGAATCGCTCAAGAACAAAAAGGTCATCGCCATGGACATCGGCGCGATGATCGCCGGCGCGAAATTCCGCGGCGAATTCGAGGAACGTCTCAAGGCTTTCCTCAAAGAGGTCACCTCGAGCGAGGGACAGATCATCCTCTTCATCGACGAATTGCATACCATCGTCGGCGCCGGGGCGGCCGAGGGATCGGCCGATGCCTCGAACATGCTCAAACCGCAGCTCGCCCGCGGCGAACTCCGCACCATCGGGGCCACCACGCTCGACGAATACCGCAAATACATCGAGAAGGACGCCGCCCTCGAGCGCCGTTTCCAGCCGGTCATGGTCAAGGAACCGAGCGTGGAAGATACCATCGCCATCCTGCGCGGACTGAAAGAACGCTACGAGGTCCACCACGGTGTCCGCATCCAGGACAGCGCGCTGGTCGGCGCCGCCGTGCTGAGCGACCGCTACATCAGCGACCGCTTTCTGCCGGACAAAGCCGTCGACCTGATCGACGAGGCCGCCTCGCGTTTGAAGATCGAGTTGGATTCCATGCCGACCGAACTGGACAAGCTGGAACGCGAGATCATGCAGGGCGAGATGGAGCGCACCGCGCTGAAAAAGGAAAAGGATGCCGCGAGCAAAGACCGCCTGGCCAAGTTGGAAAAAGAATTGGCCGACTTGAAAGAGCAAGGCTCGAAACTCAAAGCCCAGTGGCAGAACGAAAAGAAACAGGTCACCGAATCACGCAAGCTGGCCGAGCAGATCGAGGACCTGAAAAACCAGCTTGAAGTGGCCCAGCGCCAGGGTGATTTCGCCAAGGCCAGTGAAATTCAATACGGACAGATCCCGCAACTCACCACGCAACTCGAAGAGCACAACCAGAAGCTGGCCTTGGTGGGTGGGGGGCAACTCCTGCGCGAGGAAGTGACCGAAGACGACGTGGCCAAGGTCGTTTCCACTTGGACCGGCATCCCCGCCACCCGACTGCAGGAAGGCGAGCGGCAGAAGCTGGTCAAAATGGAAGAACGCCTCATGGAGCGCGTGGTCGGGCAAGGCCAGGCGATCAAGTCGGTGGCCAATGCCGTGCGCCGCGCGCGTGCCGGGTTGCAGGACGAAAACCGTCCGATCGGCTCCTTCATGTTCCTCGGACCCACCGGCGTGGGCAAAACCGAACTTTGCAAAGCGCTGGCCGAATTCCTCTTCGACAACGAGCAGGCCATCGTGCGTCTCGACATGAGCGAATACATGGAGAAGCACACCGTGGCGCGGCTCATCGGCGCGCCTCCGGGCTATGTCGGTTATGACGAAGGCGGACAACTGACCGAAGCCGTCCGCCGTCATCCGTATTCCGTCATTCTTTTCGACGAAGTGGAGAAAGCCCACGGCGACGTCTTCAACGTCCTCCTGCAGGTCCTCGACGACGGACGGATCACCGACGGACAGGGCCGCACGGTCGACTTCAAAAACACGGTCATCATCATGACCTCCAACCTCGGCAGCCAGTTCATCATGGAAGACCTGCCGGTCGAGGAGCGCAACCGCCGCGTCATGGAGGCGCTGCGCGGACACTTCCGTCCGGAATTCCTCAACCGCATCGACGAGACCATCATCTTCGACCGCCTGACCGAAAAAGAGATCACCAGCATCGTCGACATCCAGCTCAAGCGCCTGCTCAAGCGGCTCGACCAGCAGAGCATCCGCCTCGAGCTGACCGACAAGGCGAAAAAATTCCTGGCCAAGGAAGGTTACGATCCGGCTTACGGCGCGCGTCCGCTCAAGCGCATCATCCAGCAACAGATCCTCAACCCGCTCAGCGTGGCCATCCTCGACGGCCAATTCGGCGAAGGCGACAAGATCACCGCCGACCTCGACAAAGACCGCCTCGAATTCCGCAAAAAGTAGGGTAGGGACGAGCGGCTCGCTCGTCCGCTTGCCGTCGGCGGTCACGCGGGCCGCGTGACCCTACCATCGAAAGCCCAGCGCATTTCACTGACATAATCCGCGGGCAACCCCCGCTCGATCGCGCCTTCGATCAGTGCCGCGCGGTAAAGCTCCGACGGTGCCACCTGCCCGCGCGGCGCGCGCACGAAGTAGCACCAAGCCTCCACGCCGTCCTGCTCTCCTTGCCGGATCACCGGCACGGCGCGCCGCACATAATCATTGGCCTCGACCGGTCCGGCCGGATCGAACCCCTCGTAAGCATCGAGCGCCGTCAGATCCGCCTCCGGAAGGCGGTAAAGCGCACCCCAGATTTCGTCCCGCGGGGAAGGGATGGCATCGGCCACCCCGCCTTGCCATTCCCGATCGGGGAGAGTGAAAGCCAGCCGGTGCCCGGCCAAGCGCGCCGGCCCGAGGAATTCGTGGTTTGGACACAAGCGCTTCATTTGCGCCGCGCGCAGGTTCGAGCCGTAGGCGAAATAGAGACCGCTCACCAAGTCGTCAACCTTGGCCGGGCGTGCGGACCCGGCCAAGCCCCGATCGACCCCCGATGATGGTTGCCTTGACGCCATGGCTTGTTCATCTTGATCCGTCTGTCTTGCAACCGATGATTTTCGTGTCCGCCAACGGTGAAGTGATCGGCCAGTTCGAGGAGTCTGATTTGCCTTCCGCACTGGCCGCGGGGAAATTTCCCGCCGATGCCCACTACTGGCGCGAAGGAATGCCGTCCTGGCGTCCCCTCCGCGACTTGCCTTTGCCCCCGAAACCCCGCGCGTTCTCGGCCGAACCCAAGCTCAGGCTCTCCCCGCCGGCCGGCGCCCCCGTGCTGCGCCGCCCCTTCGTGCCGCGACCGCGTCCCGATGCCGCGCCGCCCGGCGATGCCCCGGTCTCGAGCTTGCCGCCGGTCAACCCCGCGCCCGCCGTGATCCGGCGCACCGTCCTGCCGGGCCTGAAACCGGGTGAGGAACGCGAAAAGTTCCCCATCCCGTCCGCCGTCCCCGCGATCATTGTCCGGCGCGATGCGGTTCCACCCCCGGTGCCCACGGAGCCCGCCCCGCCCGTTGCTCCCGCGGAGGAAGCGCCTTCCCCGGAAGCGGTGCCCAGCCGCCCCGGCCTGACTCCCTTCGTGCCCGGGCAAAAAACTTTCACGCCCCGCGCCAAAGCCGTTTTGCCTCCCGACAAGGAGCCCGAAGCTCCCGCCGCCCCGGTGGCGTCAGTTGCACCAACCGCACCAGCGACTCCGGCGGCTCCCGCGGCTTCGGCGGCGCCTGCGGTGGGTGTCGCTCGTCCACTCCGGACGCCGCCTCCGGTCGCGGCCCCCGCTGGGGCTGCCCCCGCGGCACCGGTCAAGGTCAAGGCGACGCCGCCACCCGCGCAGCGTTTTCTGGCGGCGGACAAGCCTCCCGGGAGGCTCGGATCAATTTTACGGCGCGCTTTGCTCATCGCCGCCCTCCCGCTGGTGGCGTCCGCCGGGGCCGCGGCTTGGTGGTTCTGGCCGTCCAGCCCGCCGGCCCCTGAGGTTCTTGAGGTGGAGGTTCTCCTGCCCGGTCCCGATGGGTCACCCGCGGCGGTGGCCGGTGCGCAGGTCTTTGTCGTGGCTCAAGAGGAATTGGCCACGCTTTGGCGCGCGCGTTTGGAAAGTGCGCCTGCCGTTGACCCCGGACTCGCCGAGTCGCTGGAGCGGGCCAAAGCCGTCCACCGGGAGAAAGAATTGGCCCGCGAACTCGCGGTGCGCATCAGCGCGCTGGGCGAGGAATACAACATGCCGGACGCCGAGCAGTTGCGGGCCGAGAGCGAAGCCGCCCAAGCCGCCGAGGCCGTCGCGCTGGTCGAACTCGAGAAGGTGACCGCCGAGTCCGAAGCAGTCTCCGCCCCGGCCGCACCCGTTCTTTCCGCGCCGGAAGGCCGTCGGCCAGAAACGGCCAGCGATGAAGCCGGGCGCTTCACCTTGCCGCTGCCTCCCGCCGGTCAGGAAGAGGGGATGGTGGCGCTGGTCCTGGTCGCGCCCGGCGAAGGGGAGTCCGAGCCGCGCGGCTGGCTCGTCCCGCTGGAGAGCGCGGGGCCGCGAACCGAAGCCGTCCGGCTTTCCGCCGACAACCTGCTCGACCTCGACCAGATCCGCCAGATCTCCGGACTTACCGCACCCTGAGGAGCGAGCGACCACCGTTGCAAAACAAGCGGCGCCGCGATCCCCTCTCAAAAATAGCAGCAGCGTCTCCGCCGCTTAGAGCATTTGTGGTTCGACTCTTTACACTATCCGGCGTTGCGCAAAAAAGTGGCACCGGCATCCTGCCCGTGACGAACAGCCACCATCGGCAGGATGCCGATGCCACGAAAAAAACCCGCCGACTCGCAGCGTCAACACTTGAATCGAAAACGCTCTAACCCCGGTCAAGAAGCGGCCATCACTCCGCTTCCGCTCCGCTCAAGCCGCGGCCAACTTGCGGGCCAAGGCGCTCTTGCGCCGGTTGGCCGCGTTGCGGTGGATGGTGCCGCATTTGACCGCGCGGTCGAGGGCCGAGCTGAGTTCGCGGGCTTGTTCCGCGGCGGTCTTTTTGTCCTTCGCGTCGAACGCGGCGCCGGACTTGCGCGAAAGGGTCTTGAGTTGGTGGATCGTGCTGCGGTTGCGCGAGGTGCGGACCTTCGCTTGGCGGGCGCGTTTGGCGGCGGATTTGATGTTGGCCATAAATGTCGTTTTTTTGCGTTTGGTGCCAGAGGGGAGAATCGAACTCCCGACCAAGGGCTTATGAGTCCCCTGCT
>JBBECM010000037.1:0-1068 GCA_040881855.1 Chthoniobacterales bacterium
TCCCGTCCTTTTCTTTCTCGTCGCCGTCCCGTGGCCACGCCCGCAAGAAAACGCCCTCATGAGCTGGCTCATGTCGCACAACACCGCCCTTTGCGTCGAAGCCCTTCATTGGATGGGCTATGCCGCAGAACAACGCGGAAACCTCATCGCCATCCCCGGCAGCCTCCTCGGCGTCGAGGAAGCCTGCAGCGGTATCCGCTCGCTGCAAAGCAACATCATGGTCGCCCTTGCCGTCGGCGAATTTTTCCGTCTCACCATCTCTCGCCGCATCTTTCTCTTCCTGCTCGGCCTCACCGCCGCCCTCGGCGGCAACGCCATTCGCTCGCTCACCCTCTCCGTTGCCGCCTGCCGCAACGGCAGCGAAGCCGTTGACCAAATCCACGACACCACTGGCCTCGCCGTTCTCGGCGGCTCCTCCATCCTCGTCCTCCTAACCGGCAAACTCCTTGCCCGAAAAACGGACCAAACATCACCCGAAGACTCGAAGACCCCCGGCTTTCTATCTCAAATTTCAAATCTGAAATTTCAAATGCCCGCGGCGCTCGCCGCCGCGGGCCTCCTCCTTTGGTCAGCCGCATGGATCGGCGGCGAAGCCTGGTTCCGCTGGCACGAAAGCAAAACCCCGCCCGCCCCCGTCATGTGGGCCCTCTCCCCGATCGGCCCGGACGACAACGCCCGCGAAGTCCCCCTCGCCGAACGCACCCTCGACGTCCTCCTCTTCCCCGACACCGCCTACTCCGAACAATGGCGCGACGACAACGCCTGGCAATGGCAAGCCTTCTACTTCCACTGGCCACCCGGCCCGACCTCCGTGCAATCCGCCTTCATCGTTCACGACCCGCGCGTCTGCCTCGGTGCCGCCGGCTTCGAACTCGAAACCAAACTCCCCACCTGGACCGCCGACGCCAACGGCTTCCGCATTCCCTTCCAACGTTACCTCTTCCGCGACCGCGGCCGCCCCGTCCACGTCTTCCACGCCGTGGTCGAAGACGACGGCACGCCCAGCGCCGCCGACAACGAATTCAGCTTCGACAAAAACATCCGCTGGCAAAACCTCATCGCCGGCCG
>JBBECM010000038.1:0-5597 GCA_040881855.1 Chthoniobacterales bacterium
TTCGACGATCTGGCGGGCGGCCTCGAGCTTGGCCGCTTCAAGGTCGCCTTGCCCGGTGTTGTTCGGGATGGGGACGCTGAAGATGCCGCCGACCGACCAGGCGAGGGTGTTGGTTTCCACCGTGCGGTTGATGCTGTCGGAGACATCGTCGTCGATGCCGTTGCGGCCGAGGCTGGCCACGAGGTCGAGCTGCGGGAGGGCGGCGTTGCGGGTGAAGACCACGTTGATCTCGCGCTTCTGCAGTTCGAGCAGGGCGGCCTGGAAATCCGGCCGGTTCTGCACGGCGGCGGCCAGGTCTTTCTTGCGGTCCCGGGCGATCCCGGGTGCGCGGGCCGGCGGGGCGATGTCGAGGCGGACGGATAAAACGTCTTCCACCCGGTTGGTCACGAGTTGCTTGAGAAAATTTTCGTCGTCGGCCTGTTGTCGCTCGGCCACCAGAACGCGTTCCTCGCGCGCGGCGACATCGGTCTCCGCTTGGAGGACATCGAGCGGGGACATGACACCGATTTCGGCGCGGCGGCGGTTGTCGGCGGCCAGCTGCGCGGCGAGCGAACGCGAACGCCGCTCGACTTCGGCGTTGCCGCCGGAGAACCACAATTCGTTGTAGACCTCGGCCACGCGGGTCACGGTTTCGATGACCTGCCGTGCGTAAGCCCAGCGGGAAATGCCGAGGTCGGCGCGGGCCAGACGCACGGAGGCGAGATTGACGTCGGTGCCGAAGCCGCGGAGGACCGGTTGGGTGACGGTCAGGCCGGCGAAGGACGTGTAGCGGTTGGTGTAGTCGTTGCGCGAGGTCTGACGGTTCTCCAGCGTGACCCCGAGTTCGTAGGTCAGGCCCCAGGGGGTGAGCCCGCCGACATTGGCCTCGGCGAAATCGCGGACATTGCGCGTGTAGAGTCCGGGTTGGATCAGCCCGGCGGCCGGTTCCGGTCCGGCGGTGACATTGAGCCCGGTGAGGTCTTCTTCGTTTTCGTCCCGGGTGTAGGCCAGGGTGAGGGCGGGATCGAATTTGCCTTCGGAACTGCGCACTTTGGCCCGGCTGATCAGCGGATCGTAGGACGCGCCCTCGATGGCGAAGTTTTTCTGGAGGGCGAGTTGCACCGACTCGGGGTAGGTCAGGGCGGCGAAATACTCGCTGGCCGGTTTGCCCTGGGCCGCAGCGGCCAGAACCGTGAGCAGGATCGGGAGAAAACGCGGCATGGTCATCTATTCGTAGCGTAACGCGGCGATGGGATCGAGGCGCGAGGCCCGCCATGCGGGGTAGAGTCCGCTCAGGACGCCGACGGCGCTGGCGAAGCCGACGCTGATGAGCACGGCGGAAGGCTCGATCACGGGCGGGCTCTCGAGGGGGGCGAGCCGGCCGAGCAGATCGAGCAGGAGCACGCCGGCCCCGAGGCCGAGAAGTCCCCCGATGATCCCGATCGCGGTGCTCTCGGCCAGGATCTGCAGGAAGACATCGCGCCGGCGGGCACCGACGGCGAGACGCACGCCGAGTTCGCGCACGCGCTGCGAGATGCTGGCCAGCATGATGTTGGCGATACCGATGCCGCCGACGAGCAGACTGATGCCGGCGATGAGCGCGCCGCTCAATTGGGTGGAGCGCAGGCTTGTCTCCATGCGCTCGAACCAGTCCTCCCGCGTGTCGAAGTCATAGTCGTCCACCCCGCGACGTGTGCCGCGCAGCAATTTCTCCACCTCGCCGAGCGTCTCGTCGAAACGCGTCAGGTCGCGGACACGGAAGTTGAGGTAGTCCAATTTCGCCATGGCCATCGGCGGTGTGTCGGCCTGGCCGGAGCGGAATTCGTGGTAAAGCGTGGAGAGCGGCACGATGACCGACTCGTTTTTCCAGCTGAACATGTCGCGGCGCCCGCCGCCGGGGCCGCGCCCGCCCATGGCGAACCGCGCCGGCGCCTTGTCGCCCCGCGCTTCGGCCTCGCGGCGCAGCCGGTCCTGCTCGCGTTCGTAACGCGTGAGGACGCCGGCCACGGCGAAGGGACGCCCGTTGATCGTGATGGTGCGTCCGAGGAAATCGGCGTCCGTGCCATACTCGTCGGGCCAGAGCTCGGCCACCTTGGCATCGCCGAGCACGACGACCCGGGCGCCGCGTTGCAGGTCGAGGTCGGTGAGGAAGCGTCCCGCGGCCATGGCGTGTTGCGAGACGGTGAAATTGTCCGGCCAGGTGCCGGTGATGCGCGCACTGACCGTTGCGCCGTCCGTCGCCGAAAGCGTGGCGCCGGCCTGCATCTCCGGCGCGACGTGGGACACGAGGTGCGGGATGGCGCGCAGGGCCTCGGCATCGGCGAGGGTCCGTCCGGGGGAAAGTGCGGCAAGGTCGGCAAATTCGAGCGAGACCTGTTTGTCGTTGATCCCGATACGTTCGAGTCCGCCGAGTTGCTCCATGGTATTGCGCCAGCTGGCGGCGATGCCGGCGGTGAGGGCGAACATGGCGAGCAGGCTGGCCACGCCGAGGATGACGCCGAGCATGGTGAGAAAACTGCGGAACTTGTGTTCGCGGATTTCCTGCAGACCGATGAGCATTCCGGACAACCAGTTCATGTTGCGGCGTCCTTTCTGACACGTCCGTCGGAAAGCTCGACCACCCGCGCGGCGCGGGCGGCCACGGCAGGGTCGTGGGTGACGAGGACGATGGTGCGGCCGGCGGCGTGCAGGGTGGCCAACAGGCGGAGCACGTCGGCGCCGTTGGCCGAGTCGAGGTTTCCGGTGGGCTCGTCGGCGAGGATGAGGGCGGGATCGTTGACCAGCGCGCGGGCCACGGCGACGCGTTGGCACTGCCCGCCGCTCAACTGCGAGGGCCGGTGGGTCAGGCGGTCGGTGAGGTTGACCTGCGCGGCGGCTTGGGCCGCGCGGCGCCGGCGTTCCGAAGCGGGGACGCCCGCGTAGACCAGCGGCAGCTCGATGTTGCGCTGCACGTCGAGGCGCGGGAGGAGATTGAAGGCCTGGAAGACGAAGCCGATGCTCCGGTTGCGGAGGCGGGCGAGGCGGTCGGAGCCGGCGGTGCTGACATCCTCGCCGGCTACGGTGACGCGGCCCGAAGTGGGCGTGTCCAGGCAGCCCACGAGGTGCATGAGGGTGGACTTGCCGCTGCCGCTGGTGCCGGTGATGGCCACGAATTCACCGGGGTCGATGCGCAGGCTGACGCCGTCGAGCGCGGCCACGGGGTCGGGTCCCGTGCCGTAAATTTTGCGCACGTCGTGCAGTGCGACGGCGGGAACGTCAGGACTCGAGGTCATCGGGCCTTTGCAGCAGCACGCTCTCGCCTTCCTGCAAGCCGGAGCGGATTTCGGCGTGGAAAAGGTCGGTCGCGCCGACCTCGACGGGGCGGGGTTCGGGGGCACCGTCCGCTCCACGGACATAGACCACGCGTCCTTGGCGCGTTTCGAAGACGGCGCCGAGGGGCACGGAGACCGCATTGGTTGCGGTGGCCAGCGGCAGGCGGATGGCCACGGTCATGCCGGGACGGAACCCCGAGGTGTCGCCGCCGAGGACGGCCTGCGCGGTGAAGCCTTTCACATTGTTTTTCGTGGTGGCCAACGGGGCGATGAAGGTGATCTTTGCCTCGGTCGTGTCGGAGTCGTCCGCGCCGCCGAGGACTTCCACCGTGTCGCCGAGTTGCACCTTGCCGATGTCGAGTTGGTTGACGTGCGCGTCGACGATGAGGCTGGAAAGGTCGGCCAGCGTGGCGAGGGTGGTGCCGGCGTTCACGCTGACGGCAGGCACGACGATCTGTCCGGCAATGACCGGGACCGAAAGGATGGTGCCGTCGGCCGGGGCGGGGACACGGGTCTTGGTGATGCGGTCATCGACGGTTTCGAGGCGGCGTTGGGCACGTTGCTGGGCGTTCTCGGCCAGGCGGTGGTCGGCATCGAGGTTTTCGTAGACTTCCTTGCTGATCAGTTTTGCTTCGAAGAGTTCGCGGGCGCGCCCGAGGTTGCCGGCCAGTTTTTCCACGGTGACTTGCGCGCCGTCGATCTCGACCTGCGCCGAGGCGCGCTCGATCTGCAGGTCGCTGTCGTCGATGACAAAGAGCAACTCGCCTTCCTTGACCTGCTGTCCGCTTGCGGCGTGGACTTCCCGCAATTTCCCGCCGACTTCCGGTTTGATCTCCACTTGGAAGGCCGGAGCGATGTCGCCGCTCAGCCGGATCTCCTCGCGGATGTCGCGCCGCTCGGCTGGGGCGATGGGAGTCTCGCGTTCCGCCCGCGGGGTATTGTCCCCGCAACCGGCGAGCATGAGCAGCAGGCCCGGGACGGCGAAACGGAGGACGGGGATGGTCAGGGTGGAAGTCATGAAACGGAGCGAAGGGGGATTATCGCCCCGATGAGTGACGGAAGACAACTTCGACCGAACCGGCGGCCGGCGACACAAAAATACCCGGGGGCGGAGGTCGGAGCACGATCACCGCAGGAGGCGCTGTTTGAGCTCCGGAGGCAGAGCGGGCGAGGTCTGGACGAAGGCGTTGGCGGCCGGAGCGTCCGCGCGTCTCCACCGGCGCACCACGTTGGCGACGGCGCGGTCGCGGGCGCCCGCATCGCTGATCGTGGTCGCCCATTGCGCTGCGGTGGAGGGGTCGGTGCGGGCGAGGGTGGAACTGTAAACCTCCGTCGCGGAGTTGCGGGCGCCCGGGTCGTTCAGGTTTCCGATCCAGGCAGCCGCCTGGGCCGGCGAGGACGATGCCCAGGTGCGGGCCACGGATCCCACGGCGCGGACGCGCATGCCGGGATCGGCGATGGATGTGGCCCAAGAGGCGGCCGCCGCGGGATCGAAGCCGGCCCCATCAACATTCGTGGCAAGGCCGACCCGTTGCGCGTTTTGCAACCGGTCAAGCAATTCATCACGGGCCTCCGGGAGATACTGGAGGAGAGGAATTGTCAAAAGCGCCCGCGATTTTTTGAGGGCGAAATGCACGTAGAAGTGACGGTGCCGTTTCTTGGAAAGCGGTAAGCACTTTCACTTTTCCAGCCAGTGGACCACGGGCGTGGAGAGAAATTCCTCCAGCGGAATCCCGTCCCCGCCCACGAGCAGGGTGCGCAGGGGGTTGAATTGTTTGCGAAAGGCCGCCATGCCGCCCGGCGCAGCGCGGGGCGCCCCGCTCTTGACTTCCAAGCCGACAACAGCGCGGCCGCGTTGGAGGACAAAGTCCACCTCCATGTTCCGCTCGCGCCAGTAGGTCACTTCGATATTCGACCCGAGGGTGTCATTGAGCAGATGCGCACCCACGGCGGATTCAACCTGCCGTCCCCAACGTCGCCCGTCTTGGCGTGCCTCGGCGAAATCGAGTCCGGCGGAAACTGCCATCAACGCGGTGTTCAGCGCCTGCAATTTCGGACTGGAGCCGCGCTGCCGGATCTTGCCATGGGAGTATTTCGACAAGCCGGCCACCATCCCCGCGCCCTGCAAGAGCTGGAGGTAATGGGCGAGGGTGACGGTATTGCCTGCATCGGTGAGTTGGCCGAGCATCTTCTGGTAGGAGAGGACCTGACCGGAATAATCGCACGCCAGTTGGAACAAGCGCCGCAGCAATGCGGGCTTGTCCACCCGCGTCATGAGCAGGATGTCCCGCGAGATGCTCGTCTCGA
>JBBECM010000039.1:0-34315 GCA_040881855.1 Chthoniobacterales bacterium
CTCACCCAAATCGTGCCGTGGTGGAATTTTTTGTGGGGACTGAGGGAGTAGTCCTTGTTGATGCGGTCGATTTCCAAGGCGACCCGGATGGCGGGCTTTTCCTGGCCGCGCCAACGCAACTTCTCGCGACCCTCGACTTTGAGCCTCGCGAGATACATCCAGTCGCCGGGAAAAACGGCGAGCGAAATGCGGTCGCCATTTTCCAATCGCTGGCTGCGGGCCAGCAGGACCGCGCCAGCCATGTCGCGCAGGCCGGGCACGTAGAAATTTTTCCACTTGGGGGGCTTGGCGTTTTTCTTGGTTGTCTCGCGCCAAGTGCGCAGGCCGCCCGGACGGAAGTCGGCTTTCTCCTCCACGCGGTAGGTGCGGTAGCGTTCGGTCAGCGTGAACTCGTGCGAACGGAAGTCCGCGACTGCCACTTTGGCCCGGTAATCGGCATCGAGTTTGTAAAGTGACCGGGCCATACCTTTGGTCCCGCCTTTCACCGTGCCGGTGAAAACGCCGTCCGCCCTGCGCTGCAATTTAACCTCGGCCTCCGCCGCCTCGATCCCGCTCCAACCGAAAACATAGCGCGCGGTCAGATCCGGCGGCGCCGGAAACGGGCCCGCACCCGGCCGGACAACTTCCTCCCGCCACCCGGCGTGCGCTATGAATGGCAGAAACGCGGCGGTGCCGAGCAAAAGAGCCAACCTCATGCTCAAGGCGCCTCGGCCAAGGCGCCGGGGAAGACCGGCTCGAGCTTTTCGCTCTTCACCCATCCGTCCACGCCGACCGGCAAGCGCACGAGCGACCAGTCATCGCGGGAAGCGATGATGCGGACGACCTGCGTCTTGGCGAGGTCGGCCAGTTTCTGTGAGTTGGCGCTCGGCGCGCTGAGGGCTTCGGTGGTGTCGATCACCATGGCCGTGCGGGCCAGCGCGATGCGCGAGTCGCCGGCCCAAGAGACGGCGACCGCGGTGGCGCCGAGCAAGGCGAGAAGGACACCGAGGAAAGCGAGACCGCGGCGGCGCACGGCGGAGAAAAGGGCGAAGACAACGAGGAGCAAGCCGGCCCAGAAAAACAGACTGCCGATGAGCACAAGGAGATCGAAGGAAATGTAGCGTCCGATGATTTCCGCGAAACCGAGTCCCGGGGCGGGCACGCCGAGTTCGCCCAGCACGTGCTCGAGGCTGCTGCGCGCGGCGGTGTTCGAAGGATCGAGCGCCAGGGCCCGGCGGTAATTGATGGCGGCCGGAACAACACGACCCGCGCGATAATCGGCATGACCGAGGTTGAGGAAAACGGCGGGATCGAGCGATCCCTCGTTGACCAGTTGCTGGTAAGCGCGACGCGCCGCCTCGTAGTCGCCTTCGGCATAGGCGGTCAAACCCGCCTCGAAAGAATCCGCGGTGCCGCCGGGTTCGGACGGGAAGACGGACGAGACAGACGCGAAGAGAACGAGAGTGAGAAAAATTTTAACCATGATTCGAGGCGAATTTGTCCAGCACCGTGGCCAGACGCCGCCGCTCGGCGGGATCAAGTGCACCATCGGCACTCCCTCCGTATTTGAGTTCGTCCCGGCGGGCGAGCATGGATTGCAGGTCGCGGCGTTCGGCCCCGTCCGGCACGCGACGGGCCAGCGCTTCGCCGGTATCGACAAGCGCAACGGGCTTGCCGTCGAGCAAAGCAAGCCGCGCCTGCACGAATTGCGCCGCGGCGGTGTAGAAATCGGCGGGGGCAGATGCCTTGTGGTAGGCCGATTTCGCCTCGCGCAGGACAGCTTCGGTTTCCGCGGTGAGTGCGCTCTTGCGCGCGCGGCGCCGCTGCCAGAGGAGGAAAGGTATCGAGAGAATCAACGCGGCGAGAACCAAGAGGTTGGCCCAGTGGAAGGAAGGCTGGAGCAGGCGCGGGACAAAACTTTGGCTGCCGCCGGCCAAGGCCGGCACCGGCGCTGCGATGTCGTCGGGCACCGCGGGGGCCGCGGGCGATCCGCCGTCCGCCGCCGCCTGCGCGGTGGCCGAGGCATCGGCGGCACCCGCTCCTCCTCCTGCGGCCGTCACGGCCTGAGGACCCGCCTTGAGGGTAAAATATTTTTTCTTCTGCGGATCGAAGTAAGAAAACTCCGCCCCCGGCGTGGCCGTCTGGTCGCGCCGCGCGACCATACTGATCTCAAAGGTCTTGGTGCCGCCGTAGCCGATGGCATCGGCGGCGGTGAAGGTGTCTTTCGGCGAGTAAACCCGCCAACCGTCCTCACCGGTCAGCACCGGAGCGGAGATGGCCTGGAAATTTCCGCGACCCTCGACGGTGAGATTGAGGGTGACCGGTTCGCCGGACGCCGCTTGGTCGGGCGTGGCCGAGGCATCGAGGCTGAATTGACCGATGGCTCCGCTGAAATTGGCCGGGCGCCCTTCGCGCGGGAGGGCTTGCACCTGCAAGGTCCGCGGTTCGGTGCGGGCCTGGATGGTTTCGGCCCGCCCGATGCCGGGCATGGGGAAATTGCGGAAGAACTGGTCGAAAAACGGATCCATGCCGGGCATCGAACCCTGCGAGACCATGCGTCCTTCCATCACGGCGGCCGGGATTTCGATCTCGCCGGGTTTGACCGGTGTGATCGCGCTGCGGAAGGTGACCACATTGTAGGGCATGTCGCCGACGATCTGTTCGGTCTGCTCGGGTTCGGTCAGCGGCGCCGCGGTGAACCCGTCACCCCCGAAGCTCGGAGGCTGCAAGTTGTCGAAGGCGATGTCGGCGCGGTAGTGGAAGCGGAACTCGACAGGCACGACTTCGCCCGCGAAGGCGGATTTGCTGCCGATGATGATCTCGCCGAAATATGGTGCCGGTTCCCCCTCGGGCGTGAGCGGCGGCGTGCGGCCCTGTGCAGGTTGCTGCGGGGTTTGGGCCGGCGGACGCACCCGTTGTTGTTGCGGCGGCGGTGGAAGTTGCGGCGGCTGCCCGGGCGAGAAAGGTGGCGGAATGACCTGGCGCACCGGCGGCGGCTGCGCGGGCGGCATCGACCCGCCCGGACCGGTCACGGCCAACTGCGCGGCTTGCGTGCGGATCTGTCGTCCGCCGGCGCTGACCGCGAAACTCGGAATGGTGAAGCGTCCGGGCTGGTTCGGGACGACGGTGTAGCGGAATTCGTAGACCGTGGCCGCGTCGCGCTGCGTGCCGCGACCGCCGAAGACGAAAGACTGGCGGCTTTGCGAACTGACGCCGTTGAAACGGATGTCGAGCCCGGGCACCGCGATGCGGGGCCGGGGCATGTCACGTGGTTGCTCCGTGTTGACAAACCGGTAGACAAGCATGACCGGCTCGCCGACGCGCGCGGTGTTCGAGCTCAGCATGGTCGTGACTTCCGCCACGGCGGAGAACGCGCCGAGCACAAAAAGCACAGCGGCCCAAAGCGTGAGGCGGCGCGACAAGTTGATCATTCCGGACATACTACCAATCCCTTGAGACATCCTGAAAGGCCCGACGTTCGAGAAGATCGACCTTTTCCTCCTCGCCCTGCAGGGCGCGCAAGAGAGCGCGGGCCTGTCCCTCGCTCATGCTGCCGTCCTCGTTGGGTGCGTCGGAGTAGCCAACACCCTCTTCGCCCGCTTCGTCCGGCGAACCTCCGGCCGTGCCGCGCAATTCGCCTTCCTTCTTCGGGCCGGACGGCGTCGGTGCCGGCGCGGGCGCATCGCCCGGTTTCCCGGCGCCCTGCTTTTGCTCGCGATCGCCGGGGCCGGAAGGTGATCCCTGCTCGCTTTTCTCTGCGCCGCTTTCGCCGCGATCCTGCGGCTGTTCGCCTTGTCCACCCTGCTGCTGTTCATCTTTCTCGCCCTGCTCTCCGTCCTGCTGTTCTTTGTCCTGACCGCCCGGCTGATCCTGCTTCTGCTCCCCGCCTTGGCCGTCCTGCTTTTGGTCGTCCGGCTTTTCCCCCGCGCCTTTTTGCTCCTGATCTTCCGGTTGCCCGCCACCTTGTTGGTCCGGTTTTGGTTCGCCCTGTCCGCCCTGCTGCTTTTCCTCTTTCTCGCCCTGCTCTCCGTCCTGCTGTTCTTTGTCCTGACCGCCCCCTTGCTGGTCCTGCTTCTGCTCCCCACCTTGGCCGTCCTGCTTCTGCTCGTCTTTCGACTGCCCCTGCTGATCCTTCTGGTCCTTGCCTCCATCCCCCGAGGGCTCCTTCTGCTCTTGTCCGCCCTGCTGGTCCTTTTTCTCCTGGTCCTTGCCACCACCCTGCTGCTGCGGCTGGTCCTTGTCACCCTGCTGTTGGTCTTGCTTTTGGTCCTGCTCGCCGCCCTGCTGCGGTTGATCTTTCTGCTGCTGGTCTTGCTGTTGCTGGTCCTGTTTTTGCTGATCCTTTTTTTGGTCCTGTTTTTTGTCTTGCGTCTGCTCTTTCTCCAACTCCTCGAGAAGTTGCTCGACCCGTTCCTTGTTTTCCCGCGCCTCGGAGTAGTCGGGCCGCGTCTTGAGCGCGGCTTCATATTGCGCGATAGCATCTTTCCAGTCGGACACCTTTTTTTCTTTGTCCTCCTGGCCCTCGCCCTGACGAAAGAGCGTGGTGCCGAGATTGAATTCCGCGGCCGAGCGCAAGGCAGGATCTTCGGCCAGCATGGCTTGGGAAAAATACTGCGAAGCCTTGCCGTAGTCTTTCAAGCGGTAGGCCGCCGCCCCGGCGTTGAGTTGCAGATTCGGCGCCTCCGGTTCCATCTTGAGACGGTTTTCGAATTCCTGCCGGGCCTGCTCGTAGTTGCCCTGTTCGTAGGCCGAAAGGCCCGAGGCCTGGGCGGGTAGCGCGGTGGCCGCCCACAACGCAGCGGCTGTCGCCGCGAACGGCACGCGACGGCGCTCACCGACCAGCGCTTGCAGCACGAGCAGGACAAGGGCGGCACCGAGGGGCCACTGGTAGCGCTCGATCGGACGACGCGAACTCTGCGTGTCGATCTCCGACTCCGCCATCTTGCCGATTCCTTCCGCGGCGAGCAGCCGCGCCGCCTGCTCGTCGAGCGACGTGTAGAATCCGCCGGTTATTTCCGCGATTTCTTTCATGCGCGCGGCATCGAGTTTCGATTGCACCACCTTGCCGGACGGGTCGCGCACGAATTCGCCCGGAGCAAGGGGAATTTCCGATCCTTCGGCGGAACCGACACCGACGGTGAAAATACGGACACCATCGGCCGCCGCATCGCGCGCCGCGGCCAGACCATCGGCGTCGAGTTCCTCGCCGTCCGAAATGATGATGATGGCCCGAGAAAATCCCTCGGCCTTGGTGAAAGCCTCCCCGCTCGCGCGGATGGCCGCGGCAAGGTTGGTGCCTCCCTTGGGAATGAGGTCGGTATCGATTTCGTCGAGGGCGGACAACACCGCGCCGTGGTCGAGGGTCAGCGGGGCTTGGAGGAAGGCGGAGCCCGCGAAGGCGACCAGACCGATGCGATCGCCGCCCAACTCCGAGACCAGATCCTCGGCCAGCAGCTTGGCCCGCTGCAGCCGGGTCGGCGCCACGTCGGTGGCCATCATGGAACGCGAGACGTCCATGGCAATGACCACGTCGCGCCCGCGGTGGGGAACCTCGAGAGTGTCATAGCCCAGCCGCGGCTCAGCCAAGGCCACGACGAGCAGGGCGAGCGCGGCGACGACGCAGGCGCCCCGGAAAATCCGGCGGAAGGGACTCGTGTTGCCCGCCAGGATGGCGCGCAACTTCGGCGCGACGATCCGTCCGATGAGGGCCCGGCGCCGGCGCTCGGCCCACCAAAAGAGGGCGGCGACCGGCACAAGGAGCCAGAGGAAGTTCAGCACCCAGGGCTGTCCGAAACTCAGGGCAGACGTCTCCATATTGTTTGACCAAGCACGGTTTCGGCTGCGAGCAAGACGGCTCCGGCCAGCACGAACCACGGGAACAGGTCTTTGTATTGCTCCACTTTCTGGATCTCGACCTCGGATTTTTCCAATTCGTCGATCTCGCTGAAGATCCCCTGCAGCGACTGCGTGTCCGTGGCGCGGAAATAGGATCCGCCGGTGGTAGCCGCGATCTGTTTGAGGATCTCCTCGTCGAATTCCACCGGGATCTGCCGGTAAACGGTCCGTCCAAAGGCGTCACCCACCGGATACGGCGCATTGCCACGGCTGCCCGAACCGATGGTGTAAACTTTGATCCCCAGAGCCTGCGCGGCTTCGGCGGCGGTGGCCGGGCTGACCCGGCCCATGTTGTTGTCGCCGTCGGTCAGCAGGACGACGAGTTTGGATTTGGACTCCTTGTCTTTCAGGCGGTTCGATGCCGCGGCCAGGGCGGAACCGATCGCCGTGCCGTCTTCGACCAGGCCGATGCGGGTGCGTTCGAGATTCTGACGCAACCAATCGTGGTCGAGGGTGAGCGGACTGACCAGATAGGGCCGGCCGGCGAAGGCGACGATACCGATGCGGTCGTTGGGACGTTCGCGGATGAACGTTTCGGTCACCTGCTTGACCGCTTCGAGGCGGTTGGCCCGTTGTCCGCCGATGGTAAAATCCTCGGCCAGCATGGAACGCGACACGTCGATGACCAGCATGATGTCCACCCCGCTGGCCTGCGTGCGCGTGATTGTTTTGCCTTCCTGCGGACGGGCCAGGGCGAGGATCAGGCTGATCAGCGCGAGGTAAAGCAGCCCGGTGAGAAAATCCCCGGCGCGCGAACGGCGGCGTCCGCCGATTTTGGCCACGGTCTTCGTGGTGGAAAAAAGCACCCCCGGCGTGCCGCCGAACTTGCCCTTGAGCCAGGCGAGGAACGGGACGAGCAAGAGCAGCCAGAGAAACTGCGGCTGCGCGAAAGACAAACCGGAAAAGTCAGGCAGCGACGGCATGCTTTTGCCCCTCCTTGACCAGTTCCTCGGCCAGTCCGGTCAGCTCGTTGTTGTCGGCCGAGTTGGCATCCGCGCGCGCGAATTTGATCGCGTCCGCCTTGTCGAGAAAACGGGTCAGCCCGCCCAACCGCTCCTCGTCGAACACCCCGCTGCTGCGCGCGGTCCGCAGAAACTCGTAGGACGTCTGGGTGGTGGCCGGCAGGTGGTGCTCGGTGCCGAGGAAGCCGCGCAGGATGTCGCACACCTCGATGCTGAATTCGTAAGGAGCGGCTTGGTCGGCACGACCCCGCGCGGCGGCCAGGGCGGACAGGGCTTTTTCGCGCGCGGTCAGCGGACGCCGGTTGACCCGCCGGCGCCAGGCGACGAAAGCCCAAACGGCAAGCGCGAGGAGGAGCAGGGCGAGCAAACCGATCGCGATCATGACCGGCAACGGATAGGGCAGATACCAGACGGGCCCCGCGATCTCATGGGGCAGCAGGTCGGCGTTGGGGTCGGCGGGAGGCATATCAGGCGCTCAGTTGACGCTGCTCGCGCCGGTCGAAAAAGGCGCGTAACACGTGCAGATAATCTTCGTTGGTGCGCAGCGGGATCATGTCGATGCCCAGCTTGCGGAATTCCTGGTCGATCGATTTCTTGCGTTTGTCCTCGAGCGCCAGATAGGCACCGCGCAGGGCACGGCTCGAGGTGTTGATGTCGATCTGCTCGCCCGTCTCGGGGTCTTCCAAGGTCACGATGCCCACATCGGGCAGGTCTTCCTCGCCCGGATCGACCACCGGAATGGCCACGAGGTCATGCCGCCGCGCGGCCACGGCGAGCGGACGCGAATAGCCCTCGTCCATGAAATCGGAAATGAGGAAAACCACGGCGCGGCGCGTCACCACTTTGTTGAGGTATTCCAAGGCAGCCGTGAGGTTCGTGCCGCGGTGCCGCGGTTTGAAGTAGAGCATCTCTCGGATAAGACGCAGGGTATGGAGCCGGCCTTTTTTCGGATGAATGAAAAGCTCGACCTCGTCGGTGAAGAGGAGGAGACCGACCTTGTCATTGTTCTGGATGGCGCTGAAGGCGAGGATCGAGGCCACTTCGGCCGCCAGTTCGCGTTTGCTCGAAGTGACACTGCCGAAGTTTCCCGAGGCGCTGACATCGACCACCAGCATGACGGTCAGCTCGCGCTCCTCGGTGAATTTTTTGACGAATGGCGCATTCATGCGGGCCGTCACGTTCCAGTCGATCGAACGGATTTCATCACCCGGGGTGTATTCCCGCACCTCATCGAAATTCATCCCCCGCCCCTTGAACACGCTGTGGTAGGAGCCGGCGAACATGGAGTCGACCAGCCGCCGCGTGCGCAGCTCGAGACGACGGATTTTTTTGAGGATCTCGCGGGTGTCCTGCATAAGAGGGAAGTTTTCAGTCTTCAGTTTTCCGTTTGGAGAGAGTGCCCCGCCCCGTCATGGGTGGCTGAAAACTGAACACCTTGTCTACGGCACCGGAAGTCCGGCGAAAATCTGTTCGACGATGTGCTCGCTGGTCATCTCCTCGGCTTCGGCCTCGTAGCTCACCGCGATGCGGTGGCGGAGCACGTCGGGGCCGATGGTTTTCACGTCCTGCGGTGTGACATAACCGCGTCCGTTGAGGAAAGCGTGGGCTTTGGCGGCGAGCGTGAGATAGATCGTGGCGCGCGGCGAGGCACCGTAACGGATCATGCCGTCGAGCTTGAGCCCGTAGCTTTCCGGTTGGCGGCTGGCCCAGACGAGGTCGACGACGTAGTCTTTCACCCGATCATCGACGTAGATTTCGTTGACCAGGCCGCGCGAGGCGATGATGTCCTCGGCATTGACCAGCGCGTTGACCTCGAGTTTTGGCGCGGAGGTCGACATAGCATCGAGGATGGACCGCTCCTCGGTGCGGGTCGGGTAACCGACGTGGACCTTGAACATGAAACGGTCGAGCTGCGCCTCGGGCAGCTGGTAGGTGCCTTCTTGCTCGAGCGGATTCTGCGTGGCCAGCACGAGGAAGGGGTCGGGCAGTTTGTAGGTCTTGTCGCTGATGGTGACCTGACGTTCCTGCATGGCTTCGAGCAGGGCACTCTGCACTTTGGCCGGGGCGCGGTTGATTTCGTCGGCGAGGATGAGGTTGGAAAAAATGGGGCCGAGTTTTGTGCTGAATTCGCCGTCGCGCGGGTTGTAGATGAGCGTGCCGACCAGATCGGCCGGCAGCAGGTCGGGCGTGAATTGCAACCGCGCAAACCCGGTGTGCAAACACGAGGCCAGGGTGCGCACGGTCAGCGTCTTGGCCAACCCGGGCACGCCCTCGAGCAGGACGTGGCCGTTGGTCAGCAGGCCCATGATGAGACGCTCGACCAATCCTTTTTGGCCGACCACCACTTTGCCCACTTCGGAAAAAAGCGGCTGCACCCATTGGCTGCTTTGCCGCACACGTTCGTTCAATGCTTGCGTTGTCTGACTCATAAAAATTTCGGGCCGGGGGCGAAAAGCGCCGCCTGCACATGAGACAGCAAGACGCGCCGGATGTTCGATTTCCGCCGCCGTGCGCTCATGGCGACGGGATCACGTAATAGTCATCCCCCACCCGGACCTCCTTGTAAACCGTCCGGTCGACCCACACATTGAAGACCTTGGCGCCGTCCGGCGTTTCCACCTGCAACTTGTATTCGCCCTCCACCCGCGTGCTCTGCAGGCCGCCCCGACCCACCGTGATCTCCTGCGTCGGCTCCGGCGTGAATTCCTTGGCGATGATTTTCCCGGTGAATGCTCCCGCGCTTTTCATTGTCCGGTTGAGCGACATGGTGGCCAGCACGATGGCGGTCAGCACGACGGTGGCCACGAGGATTCCCAACCAGAGGACTTTCGTGCGGTCCGGGTCGCGGTAAACTTTCGGTTCTTTCACCGGCTTCATTAAGCCCCCGCCGGGCGTCTGCTGCACGCCGAAAGAGAGGCGGACGAAAACCTTCCGCCAACGCGCCCGGCCCGCTAATTTTCCCCTTCCCTCCCATGGATTACGCCCTGTATCTGCTCGTGCTCGCCCTGCTCGCGGTTCTCGGGCGCCTGCCCCTTGGACTCGTTTTCCGCCTCGGCTGGCTTTTGGGACTCGCGGCCTGGGCTCTGCTCCCGCGCTACCGCCGCTTGGCACGGCGTAATGTGGAGATCGCCTTCGGACGGACCATGCCACCCGGCGAAATCCGCCGCACGGTGCGCCGGCATTTCGGCCAGCTCGGCGCCAACATCCTCAGCGCCCCCCGCCTCGCCCGCATGGCCGAGAAGGACGTGCAGACCCGGGTGGAAATGCACGGCCTCGATCTCCTCCGGGAAACTTTGGCCCGCGGACGCGGTGTGGTCATGGCGATCAACCACATCGGCAACTGGGAACTTTACGCCCAGCTCATCGGCCACATCCGCGAATACCCCGTCGGCGTGGTTTTCCAGCCGCAGCGCAACAAATACGTCAACCGCCTGATCGACCGGGACCGCCGCCGTCTCGGCATGGAAACTTTCAGCCGCCGTGACGGCTACGTCGGGGCGGCCGAAATGATCCGCCGCGGTGGCGTGTTGGCCATTCTCATCGATCAGCACGCGGGAGACGCGGGGATCTGGACGCCGCTCTTCGGCAAACTCGCCTCGACCTCGCCGCTCGCCGCCACGCTGGCCAGCCGCACCGATGCACCAGTCATTTCCGTTTCGATCAACACCATCGGCACGGCGCGCTGGCGCTGTGTGATCGAACCTCCCCTCGCCCCGGCCGGCCGGTCCGTGGCCGAGCTCACCCGGTTGCTCAACGTCACGCTCGAAAAGCAAATCGCCGCCGGTCCGCCCGACTGGTTCTGGGTGCACAACCGTTGGAAAACCCCCATGCCCCGTTTCCTCGGCGGACGACGCCTCAAGCGCGGTTACCATCTTCCGCCGGAACTTCCGCTCTCGGCACTCGATCCCTTCCGCCTTGTCATAAGGTCGAGCAATTGGCTGGGCGATGCGGTCATGAGCATCCCCGCGGTCGAAGCCTGCCAAGAAGGCCGTCCCGACCTGCAACTTACCATCCTCTGCCCGGCCAAGCTCGCCCCGCTCTGGCGCCGCGTCGCGGCGGTCGACGAGGTTATTCCCATCGAACCCGGGGAAAACCCGCGTGCCCTCGCGCGAAGGCTGGGCCGGACCTTCGACGCGGCCATCCTTTTTCCCAATTCCTTGCGCTCCGCCCTGGAGGCACGGGCCCTCGGTGTCCCGCGCATCGTCGGGTATCCGGGCCACTGGCGTTCGCTTTTGCTCGATCAGCGACCCTCGTTCGCGGCTGACTCCGGCGGACACCATGCCAACCGCTTCATGGGCCTCGTTTTCCATTGCGGCGCCCCGGAGAGCAAAGGTCTCCCGTCTTTCGCCCGCGCCCCGCAGCGCAGGCCCGCGGGCGACCGGCCGAAAATCGGTGTCTGCCCGGGCGCGGAATACGGTCCGGCCAAACGCTGGCCGGCCGAACGCTTCGCCGCTGCGATGCGTATTTTCCAGGAAAACACCCCGGCCGATTGGGTTCTTTTCGGGGTGGCGAGCGACGCCCCCGCGGGCGAGGTCATCGTCCGGGAATGCCCGTTCGCCGTGACCAACCGTATCGGGCAGACCAGCCTCGACGCATTGATGGACGAACTGGCCGGTTGCGATGCGTTATTGACCAATGACACCGGCACCATGCACCTGGCCGCATTCCTCGGCGTGCCGACCGTGGCGGTGTTCGGTTCGACCGAACCGGGCCTGACCGCCCCACTCGGGGACTTCCACGCCATTCTGCGTCACAAGGTGGAATGCAGCCCGTGTTTCCGGCGCGAATGCCCCATCGACTTCCGTTGTATGACACGCATCGAACCAGCTGAAGTGGCCGGAGCCTTGGGCGCGGTGCTGGCCTCCGCATGACAGCCGCCAACTTCGCCGAGTCGCTCAGCGTTTGAGAATCGCGTAGGTTTTCTTGCCGTCGCGCTCCAAATGAAGGACGGCGGGTTCGCCTTCCGGCCATTCGGCCAGCGCCTTGTCGAACGCCGCCTCGTTCTGCACGGCGACGGGACCGACTGCGGTAATGACATCACGCCGCTGCACCCCGGCGGTCTCCGCCTCGCTGCCCTCTTCCACATTGGTCACGATCACGCCGCCCGACTCGATGCGCAGGGCGCGGGCCACTTCGTCCGACAGGTCCTCGACGTCCAAACCGAGCGGCAGGTTGCTCTTCGTCGCGTCGTCTTCGGACCGCGGACGATTACGCGGCATCCCCCGTGCCGCCACGAGGGGATTCTGCGGCAACTCCTCGGTGACGACATCGACCGTGGTGAAATCGCTCCCGCCCGCGCCACGGCGCCAGACTTTGAGATTCACGGTTTGTCCGACTTTTTTGCGCAGGATGGCTTGCTGCAATTCCCGCGCGCTGGCCACGGGTTGGCCATCGACCTCCACCACGACGTCGGCCGGTTGCAATTTGCTGCGGGCAGCCGGCGCGCCGGGTTCGATCGTGCGCACCACCACGCCCTGTTCGCGGCCCAGCATGCGCTGCAGATCGGGTTCCTCCGACAATGTCTCGATGCGGATCCCCAACCACGGACGGACCACACGTCCGTTGGCGATGAGTTCATCGCCGACCATGCGGGCCAGACGCGAGGGAATGGCGAAGCTCAAGCCGCGGCTCAGTCCGTTGATCAGCGTGTTCACGCCGACGACGCGCCCGTCGAGATCGCAAAGCGGACCGCCGCTGTTGCCCGGGTTGATGGCGGCGTCGGTCTGGAGGTAATCCTCGTAAACCGTGCTGGTCAGGTTGCTCCGTCCCTTCGCGCTGATCACCCCGGCGGTCAGCGTGAAATCCAACTCGAAAGGCGCGCCGATGCCGCAAACGAATTCGCCGACGCGGATCGCGTCGCTGTCGCCCCACTCGACGGGCGGCAGTCCCGCCGCCTCCGCTTTGAGCACGGCCAGATCGGTTTTGTCGTCGACGCCCACCACCTTGAGCGGAAGACGCGTGCCATCCTGCCGCCGCGCGACCACGCCCTTGTCCGGATCCGCCCCCTCGACGACATGGGCATTGGTCAGGATGTATCCGTCCGCGCGAATGACAAAACCCGAGCCCTCGCTTTCCTCGGCCCGCGGCCCGCGCGGCGCGTCCTCGTCGCGGAAGAGGAATTGCCAGGCAAAGGCATCGGCCGCCTTGCCCTCATCGTTCCTCGACACCTCGAGCACCACGACGCTCGGGGCGACTTTTTCGTAGACGCCGGCAAAAGCGTCGCCCAAGGCGCGGAGGGAACCGGCTTCGCGCGCGGTCGCCGGCGGGGGCGACAGGAGCAGACAGCCCAAAAGCGTGATGAGGGAATTTTTCACCGCTCCACTGTAACACAGGCTTTACGCTCGGCAACGGGCACCTCGCCTTTCTCTTGTTTTCAGGCGGTGAGGGCGGGACACTGGCCGGCTGCCATGGATCTGGAAGATCCCCAATTTTTCATCAACCGCGAACTGAGCTGGCTCGAATTCAACCAGCGCGTTCTCGAACAGGCGAAAGACCCGTCCGCTCCGCTCCTCGAGCGTCTCAAATTCCTCGCCATCGTCTCCTCCAACCTCGACGAATTCTTCGAGGTGCGCGTGGCCGGCCTCAAGCAGGTCGTGCAGGCCGGTTCGCAAGCCACCGGACCCGACGGCCTGACCGCCGCGCAACAACTGGCCGCCATCGCCAAGCGCGTGCGGGAACTGGTCGCCGGGCAATACGCCTGCTGGCGCGAGGAAATCCAACCGCAGTTGGCGGACAAAGGGGTCCGCTTCCACCGCTATCCCGACGTCGATCCGGCCGTGCGTGCCCATTTCGACGACTATTTCGAGCGCGAGATTTTTCCCGTCCTCACCCCGCTGGCCATCGACCCGGCGCACCCCTTCCCGCAACTGCTCAACAAGAGCCTCAATCTCATCGTCGAGCTGGAAGGCGAAAACCTCGGCACCGACCTCGCCGTGGTGCAGATCCCGCGCATCCTCCCGCGCCTTCTCCCCTTCCCGGGCAAAGGCGACGGGCAGGACTTCATCTTTCTCGGCAACCTCGTGCAGGAACACGTGGGACGCCTCTTCCACGGCGTGAAAGTGCGCGGCGCCCACATGTTCCGCATCACGCGCAACAGCAACCTTTATGTCGACGAGGAAGAAGCCCGCAACCTCCTGCGCGCCATCGAGGACGAATTGCGCAAGCTCAACCGCGGCAATGCCGTCCGCCTCGAGGTGCAGGACGCGCCCGAGGCCCTGACCGACCGGCTCTGCGATATCTTCAGTCTGGATAAAGAGGACGTCTACCGCGTCGATTGGCCGCTCAACATGGTGCGGCTCATGCCCGTCGCCACCGAGCTCGACCGGCCCGACCTCAAATACAAACGCTTCACCCCGGTCACGGTGGTCGGCCTCGGCGAGGAGCACGACATCTTCTTCCACATCCGCAAGGGCGACATCCTGCTGCATCACCCTTATGACAGTTTCCAGACCGTGCTTGATTTCATCGGCCAAGCCGCCGAGGACCCTCAGGTGCTGGCCATCAAACAGACCCTTTACCGCACCAGCTCGGACTCGCCGCTCATCCCCCTGCTCGTGCAAGCCTCGCGCCAAGGCAAGCAGGTCGTGGTGGCCATCGAACTCAAAGCCCGCTTCGACGAGGCGGCCAACATCAAATGGGCCCGCCAATTGCGCGAAGCCGGCGTCGATGTGGTCTACGGGATGGCCGGACTGAAAACCCACGCCAAGATGGCCATGGTGGTGCGCAAGGAATACGACGGCATCCGCCGCTACGTGCACCTCGGCACGGGCAACTACCATCCGTCCACCGCGCGCCTCTACACCGACCTGAGCTATTTCACCGCGCGGCCGGAAATCACCGAGGACGTGGCCAACATTTTCAACACCGTGACCGGCGTCTCGAAATTGCCGCCGCCGCACAAACTGCTGGTCGCCCCCTGGCACCTGCACAAGGAAATCCTCGGTCTCATCGACCGCGAAATCGAAAACGCCCGCGCCGGCCGGCCGGCCGGCATTTTCGCCAAGCTCAACGCCCTCGTGCAGGAGGACATCATCGCGGCCCTCTACCGCGCCTCGCGCGCCGGGGTCAAAGTCGAACTTCTCGTCCGCGGCATCTGCGCCCTGCGGCCCGGTCTGCCCGGGGTGAGCGAGAACATCACGGTGCGCAGCATTGTCGGGCGCTTCCTCGAGCACAGCCGCATCTACCGTTTCGAAAACGCCGGCGACCCGCGCTATTTCATCGGCAGCGCCGATTGGATGGAGCGCAACTTCTTCCACCGCGTCGAAGCCGTCTTCCCCGTCGACACCCCGGGCACGAAGGCTCACGTCCAAGAAATCATCGACACCTTCGGCAAAGACAACGTCAAGACGCGCATCCTCCAGCCCGACGGCACTTATCTCCCCGCCCCGCGCCAAGGCGAGGCTTGGGACGCCCAGGAGGAATTCCTGGCCGAAGCCGCCCGGCGCCGCAAACGCCACGCGGCCGAACAGTCGGCGTCCTTGTCCGCCCCGAAGTAGGGACGGTCGCAACCGCTTTTGACAATCAAGCCCGTCCGCCGGACATTGCCCCCATGCCCGCACTGCTCCTCGCCCTTCTCCTCGCCACCGCCGCGCTCGCGGCGGAATCCGGAACCTCCACCGTGAGCGTTGTTTTGGTGGGCAAAGACGGACAAGTTCTCCCCGCAGAAACCATGGAAAAAGTAACCAAGACCGACGCCGAATGGCGCGCGCAGCTGGGCGACGGCGAAGTCTACGAAGTGACCCGCGGCAAAGGCACCGAGCGTCCCTTCTGCGGCGCGTTCCACGATCACAAGCAGGACGGTATCTATTACTGCGTCTGCTGCGACCTACCGCTCTTCCGCTCGGACGCCAAATTCGATTCCGGCACCGGATGGCCCAGTTTCTTCCAACCCGTCACGCCGGAAAACGTCCTCACCGAGGTCGACCGCAGCCACGGCATGAGGCGCGAAGAAATTCTTTGCGCCCGCTGCGATTCCCATCTCGGGCACGTCTTTCCCGACGGTCCGGCCCCCACCGGCCGGCGCTACTGCGTCAATTCCGTCTCCCTCAAATTCGTGCCGGAGGAGAACCCGTGAAGCCTCGTGCCGCCGCGGCACTCGCTGCCGTGTTCCTCCTTCCCGCATTTGCCCTCCACGCCGAATCCAAACCGATGAAAACCGAAAAAGCCACCCTCGGAGGCGGATGCTTCTGGTGCGTCGAAGCCGTTTACGAGCGCCTTCCCGGCGTTCTTTCCGTCACCTCCGGCTACGCCGCCGGACAATCCGAAAATCCGACCTACGAACAGATCGGCACCGGCAAAACCGGCCACGCCGAAGTCGTGCAAATCGAATACGACCCCGGGAAAATTTCCTACCAAAAGATCATCGATCTGTTCTGGGACGCGCATGATCCGACCACACTCAACCGCCAAGGGGCCGACGTGGGCACGCAATACCGTTCGATCATCCTGACCGAGGATGAAGGACAAAAAACCATTGCCGGGGAATCGAAGGCCCGCGCGCAGGCCAAATTCCAGTCACCCATCGTCACCGAGATTGTTCCCCTGCCCAAGTTTTACCCGGCCGAGGACTACCATCAGGATTTCTACCGGGAAAACCCGATGCACCCTTACAATCTCGCGGTCATCCGCCCGAAATTGAAGAAACTGGAGAGCGCCTCCGAAAAATAGGGGGCGCGGCCGCCCTTCACGGCGCCATTCTCCGCCCGGTCGCGCCCGCTTCCGGCAAAGGAGCAGCGCTCCAGCTGCCGGGGAACGCGAACGGCACCGCACCGGGTTCCATGTAATACGGGTCGCGCCAGTAAGGACTGTTCAGAAAAGCCTGCGTGGTCGGATTGTCGAAACCGTCGGTGTTCGGTTTGGTCGGCGGATTGCGCAGGAACGCGGTCAAAGCCGGACCGGCCCCCGCCGCGGCCAGACGGTTGATCTGCGCCGGGGTGAAGACATAAGGCGCGCGTGTCGCCTTGAGATAATCCACGATGTTGTCCCCCGGCACGCCTTCGGTCACCAGTTCGTAAACGTCGTCGTAGGTCAGCACGCGGCCATGACTGATCCGCGCGTAGGTGCCGGGGTCGATGCCTTTTTGCTGCAAGACCGCGAGGTAAGGCGCGGAAACTTTGGTTCCGGAGGAGGCGCAACCGGCGAGCAGCGCGGCGGCGAGGAGGACGGGGATGGATTTCATGATGTTCGGCATGGGGAGATAATCAGGAGAGTTTGCGCGCAATCAAGCCTTGGAGCTTGATGATGTCCTCGGTGAACTTGCGGATGCCTTCGGCCAGCTTTTCCGTGCCCATGGCGTCCTCGTTGAGCATCCAGCGGAAAGTTTTTTCATCGAGCGGGACTTTGGTGAGGTCCGACGCCTCGGCTTCCCCCACGGAAAGACACCGCGTGACCCCGCCATCCGAGCCCTGCAAGTCGGCGAGCAACTCGGGACTGATGGTCAGCAAATCGCAGCCGGCCAGCTCGAGGATCTGCGAAGTGTTGCGGAAGCTCGCGCCCATGACCTGCGTCTCGTAGCCGAATTTTTTGAAGTAATTGTAGATCGTGCGCACCGACTGCACACCGGGATCGTCGGCGCCGGTGTATTCCCGACCCGTTTTGGCTTTGTACCAATCGTAGATGCGTCCGACGAACGGGGAGATGAGGCGGACCTTCGCCTCCGCGCAGGCAATGGCCTGCGGCAGGGAGAAAAGCAGGGTGAGGTTGCAGTTGATCCCCTCCTTGTGCAGTTCCTCGGCCGCGCGGATCCCTTCCCACGTGGAGGCAATCTTGATCAGCACGCGTTCCTTGGCCACACCCCGGCGCGCATAGAGCCCGATCAGCTTGCGCGCTTTCTCGACGGTGGCCGGGGTGTCGAAGGACAGCCGCGCATCCACCTCGGTCGAGACGCGCCCGGGCACGATTTGCAGGATTTTCTCGCCAAAAATGGTCAGCAGGTCGTCGATGATGTCGCAGATCAGTTCCCCGCGCGGCATATCCGCCCCCTGGCGCTCCGCCACAGCTTGATCGAGCAGCGGCGCGTAATCGGCGTGCGTGACCGCCTTGTAGATGAGCGAAGGATTGGTCGTGGCGTCCTGCGGGGAAAATTGGCGGATGCTTTCGAAATCCCCCGTGTCGGCGACGACCGTGGTGAATTGCTTGAGTTGCTCGAGTCGGTTCATCGCGCTGAAGGCATAGCCTAGGACCTCCGTGGCAGGATGGCAAACGCCGCGAGCCGCCCTTGCCGCGGGGCGCGTTTTTGTTTAAGCCTCGGACCAAACCACCCCGCCCATGCCCAAACCTCCCCTCTCTTTCTGGCAGATCTGGAACATGTCTTTCGGATTCCTCGGGATCCAATTCGGCTGGGGCCTGCAAATGGCCAACATGTCGGCCATCTACACGTTCCTCGGAGCCAAGCCCGAGCAGCTTTCCCTCCTCTGGATCGCCGCTCCGCTCACCGGACTCATCGTCCAACCCATCGTCGGCTACCTCAGCGACCGCACGTGGAATCGTCTCGGGCGACGGCGCCCGTATTTCTTGGTCGGCGCCCTGATCGCCTCGGCCGCCCTGATCGCCATGCCCAACTCGTCCGTCCTGTGGATGGCCGTCGGCCTGCTCTGGATCCTCGATGCCTCGATCAATGTCACCATGGAGCCGTTCCGCGCCTTCGTGGCCGACAAGCTGCCCGAGGAACAACGCAAGCAGGGCTTCGCCATGCAAAGTTTGTTCATCGGACTCGGCGCCGTCATCGCCTCGGCCCTGCCGTGGATCCTGAGCAGCAACTTCGGCATGTCGATGGAGGCCGCCGAGGGCCATATCCCCGCCGCGATCAAACTCGCTTTCTATATCGGCGCCGGCGCATTCCTCTTCGCCGTTCTCGTCACCATCCTGACCACCCCGGAATACCCGCCAGAGGACCTCGATGCGTTCCTCCGCGAGAAAGAGGAAACCAGGGGATTGTGGCGCGGCGTCCAAGCCATCTTTGCCGGTATCGCCACCATGCCCCCGGTCATGCGCCAACTGGCCGCCGTCCAATTCTTCACTTGGCTCGGACTCTTTGCCATGTGGATTTATTTCTCGGTCAGCGTCGGCGTCCATTTCTACGGCGGTTTGGCCGACGGCACCGACGAGCAACGCAAACTCTTCAGCCAAGGCGTGGCCTGGGCCGGCCTTTGTTTCGCCGCCTACAACGGCGTCTGTTTCATCTTCTCTTTTGTCATCATGGGCCTGGCCCGCCGCTACAGCGCCAAAGCCATCCATATCCTCTGCTTGCTCTGCGGCGCCGCCGGCCTCGGGTCCGTCATGCTCTTCACCGATCCGAAGCTCCTGCTTCTTTCCATGACCGGCGTGGGCATCGCCTGGGCATCGATCCTGTCCATGCCCTATGCCATGCTCTCCGGCGCCCTCGATCCGAAGAAAATGGGGCTCTTCATGGGCATCTTCAATTTCTTCATCGTCATCCCGCAGGTCGTGGCCTCGCTCGGCCTCGGGCTCTTCGTCAAACAGTTCCTCGGCAACGACCCCGTTGGCGCCGTTGCCTTCGGCGGACTTTGCTTCCTCCTCGCCGCGCTGCTCACTTTCCGTGTGCAGGCGGACGAAGACGCCGCAACGGCAAAACCGGTCACGTTGTAGCCGTGCTCTACAAGCGCCGGTGCATCCCCCGCAGCCGCCAAAGATCCCGCACGCTGCGCCAGCCGTCGCGCAGAGGACGGAATTTGGTGTGCTCGTCGTTGATCCACTCGACGGGCAACTCGTCGACCCGCAGTCCTAGTTTTCCGGCGAGAAGCAGAATCTCGGTGTCGAAAGCAAAACCGTCGATCTGCGCCCGCGAGAAAATCCGCTGCGCCGCCTCCCGGCGGAAAGCTTTGAATCCGCATTGGGTGTCCTTGCTGGCACTCAAGCCCAAGGCGCGCACCGCCTGGTTGAAGATCCGCCCGGCCCGCTCGCGGAGCGGATGCTGGCGTCGTGTGATCACGCTGCCGGAATGACGGCGGTTGCCGATGACCACGCCGGTTTCCGGATGTGCGTCGAGATGCGCGACGAAAGGCGCGACGTGCCCGAGCGGCACGCTGAGGTCGGCGTCCATGAAAAAGACAATCTCACCCCCCGCCCGCAGCATGCCGGTCCGCACGGAGAAACCTTTGCCCCGGTGGTCCGGATTTTCGAGGATTGTGACCAGTGGGTCGCCCCCGGCAGCCTCGCGCGCCGCGTCCACCGTGCGGTCGCCGGAGGGTTCGACGACCAACAAAACTTCGCCGAGCCGGGGAAAGCCGGCGGCAAGGCGCCGCAATCCGGCGACGGCACGGCCGATCCGCTGCTCCTCCGCGTAGGCCGGGACTACAATTGAGACGTCACGGGCCACTATTTCTGGCATAGAATCGGAGGCTCATGCGTTTGCCGGAAAACATCCAACGCTGGCCGTGGGACCTCATCCTCATCATGGCTCTGGCTGCGACCCTGCGTCTCTTCATGCTCGACCTGCGGGCCCCGCATTTCGACGAGGGGGTCAACGGATGGTTCGCCGACCAGATGCGCGAGACGGGGACATTCCGCTACAAGCCGGAAAATTTTCACGGACCTTGGCATTTCTACACCGTGTTTCTCTCCCAGGAATTGCTCGGACGCAACCTTTGGGCACTGCGGTTGCCCGCTGTGCTCGCCAGCGTCCTCGCCGTGCCGGCCTTTTTTCTTTTCGGGCGCTGGTTCGGCCGGACCGCGATGCGCTGGGCTGCGCTGGCCTTTGCAGTTTCGCCGGCCGGGCTTTTCTACGGGCGTTATTCCATCCACGAATCTTGGTTCGTCCTCTTCACCATGCTCTTCACCTGGGGTGCGATCGCGCTGTGGCTGGAACGCGACCGCACTGGGCTGTGGGCCGCGGTACTCGGGCTCACCGGCATGATCCTCAACAAGGAAACGTATATCGTCCACGCCGGTTCGCTTGCCCTGGCCGCCGGCGTCTTCGCGCTCTGGGGCAAGGTTTCGCCGGTTCGTCCGCCCGGGCGACGCGCGGAAGAACGGGCCTGGGACGCGAAGGATGCTTGGACGGCCGGAGCGGTCGCCACCTTCCTCCTCGTCTTTTTCTATTCGGGAAATTTCCTCAATCCGCAAGGCTTGCCCGGCCCCTTTCAGGCCCTGGTCGAATGGACCAAGACCGGCACAGCCGGCAACGGGCACGGGAAGGAGACCTACGACCTCCTGCCCTTCGTCAATTATTACTGGCTCACCCTGCTCGCCCGCTACGAGTGGCCGGCGCTCATCGGCTTGGTCTGGTCGGTCCGCTACGCGTGGCCCGGTCCGGCTGTTCCCCGCCTGCTGGCCATCCTCGGCGGCGGCGTGCTCCTCGCGTATTCGCTCGTGCCTTACAAAACCCCGTGGTGCATCGCGGCCATCATGTGGCCGTGGTTTCTGTTTTTCGGCGCGGCAGTGACAGCAGCGGGGCGGCGCTGGGTGAAGGTTGTCGCGGCCCTCGTGCTGGCCGCTTCCCTCGCGCAGGCCATCCGCTTGAATTTCTTCCGCTTTGAATCCGGCCAAGAACCGTATGTCTACGTGCAGACCTTCCGTTCGATCGGCACCTTCACCGATCCGTTGGTCGCCTTGGCCAAAGCGGACCCGCGGCGCTATCAGACCTCAGGCGCCATCTACCTCGAGAGCTACTATCCGTTGCCGTGGATGCTCGGAGCTTTTCCCAACATCGGTTACCATGGCGGTGTGATTCCGGCGGAATTGCCCGATGCGCAATTCCACGTCATCGAGGGGGAGAAAGCGGATGCGTTGCGGAGCAGACTCGGCCAAGGCTACGAGGAAGTGCGGTTCCAAGTGCGCCCCGGCGTCGACGACTGCGTCGTATTTCTCACCGCCGGATTGGCGGAGGCCATGCGCACCTTGCCGAGTCAACGCCGGCCGCGGAGGGGGGAACCATGACCGGTTGGCGGATCCTTTGCGGTGGACTGGTCTTCACCGCGGTGACCACCGTCGCAGCAGCAGGGCTGGCCGCTTTGGGCGGACGGCTCGATTTGCGCGGAGCGTGGATCGCCCTCGCGCTCGGCGCCTTGGCGGGAGCCGTGACCGCACAAAAAGCATCTGCCCCGCGGCAGAAAATCACCCGGGCCGACACCATTCTCTTCATCGTCTTCGCCCTCGCCGCCTTCCGCGCTTTTGTCTGGGTCATTTATGAACAAGGCAACGAGCTCAAAATCCTCTCGCCGCACAACCTCGGCGACACCGCCTTGCACCTGAACCTCATTGTCCGCTGGGCCAATGGCGGCGCCTTCTGGCCGGACAATCCTTTCCTCGCGGGCGCAGCTTTCGCTTATCACCCGGGCATGGACTTGTGGAATGCGGTCCTGCGCACAGTCGGTGTGCCGGTTTACGAGGGACTGCGATGGACCGGATTGCTTGGTGCCGCGGCCGCGGCGGCCGCGCTCTGGCGGTGGGGACGCGGTTTCGCCCTGGCCGCTTTTCTCTTCGCCGGCGGCCTTGGCGCCTGGGCTCTGGTGCAAGACGGGACGACGGACATCATGCAAAGCGAGACGCAGTGGAAGAATCTCTTCCTCACCATGCTGGTGACCCAGCGGGGACTCCTCTTCTCCCTGCCGGCCGTTCTGGTCCTCATGACAGTGTGGCGCGCGCAGTTGTCCGGGACGGACGGACCGCGCCTGCCGCTCATGGCACAGGTCGCCCTCTACGCAGCCATGCCGTTCTTCAACGCGCCGGCCTTCCTTTTCCTGAGCGTTCTGCTCGCCGCCTGCTTCGCGTTCGCCTGGTCGCGCGGCCTGCAACGTCCGTTCCTCGTCGTCGGGTTGGTCAGTGTCATGCCCGCGACATGGTTGGCGCGCATGGTCACGGCGGGATTCACCGCAGGATCCGCCTTCCGCTTCGATCCGGGCTGGATGCAGGAGGACGGCGGACTGTGGTTCTGGCTTTGGAACTTCGGCATTTTTCTGCCGCTGGTCGCGGTGCTGGGGATTGTCTTGTTCCGCCGCGACGGCACCGACCGCACCGAGCGCGTTTTCTTCGGGGTGGCTGCGGGCACTTTGCTCTTCTCTTTCACCTTCCTGCTCGCGCCGTGGCCCTGGGACAACACCAAGCTGATGATCTGGGGCTACCTTGCCCTGGCCCCGTTGCTCTGGGACAAACTTCTCGCGCCGCGCCCGGTCTGGTGGCAGGCGGCCGCCTGCCTTTTGCTTTTCGCCTCGGGTGCGGTGGCCCTGGTCACCGGGCTCGATGCGCGGCACGGCTACAAATTGGCCGACCGGACCGAACTGGCCGATCTGCAGGTCATGTTGCGCGGCATGCCGGTCAACGCGCGCCTGGCTTGCGCGCCGCAATTCGACCACCCGGCCATGCTCCTCGGCCAACCCGTTGTCATGGGCCACGACGGACACCTCTTCAGCCAGGGACTCGACTACAGCCCGGTCGAACGGGAACTCGACACCCTGATGAACGGTGCGCCCGCATGGCGCGACGCCGCCCGACGCCTCCAGGTGCAGTATCTTTTGTGGGGCGAACGCGAAAAAAAGCGCTGGCCGCTTTCGCCGCAACCCTGGCAGGAATGCGCCACCCTCGTCAGCGCCTCCGGCGGGAACAAACTCTATTTCCTTACCCCGTGCTTGATCGGGGAGTGAGTCAAAAGGTTTCCGGCGCGGTCAGAACCGCCACAACTTGCCCTGCCGCGCATCGGCGAAAACTTGCGGGCTCATCATGTAGGACATCGGCGGATCGGGCAGGGCCGAGTCGTCGAGTCTCGGAAGGGATTTGCCGACGGTGGCATCCCACGGCTGGCTGGGAGAGATGTTGATCGGGGTGCCGGAGCGGACCAGATTGAAAGTCTTTTGCGCAGCTTTGAGCGGCATGCGCACGCAGCCCATGGTGCTGGGATACGGTTTGACGAAGCCCCAGTGCATGCCGTAAGCGGGCTTGAATTCCATCCAGTAGGTCATAGGGTAGCCCGAACCCGGATTGCTGATGCGGCGGCGGTTGGCCTGCTTGGAATAGATGGTGTAATTGCCCTGCGGGGTGGGCGAGGAGGACTTGCCGACGGAAACCGGCGTGGCAAGAAGCACGTTGTCGCCTTCGACCACGTAGAGGCGCTGGGCCCCGGTGCTCAGCTTGACTTTGACGTTGGACGGGTTTTGCGGCTGGCGCACCGGCGGATCGAAAGCGAAGGCATTGTTGCCGCCTACTTTGGTTGTCTCGCAACCGGTCAAGCCCAGCAGAGCAAGGGCGCAAAAGGAGAGAAGCAGACGCAGCGGAGAGACGGATTCCATGGCCGCAGCAGTAGTCCATCCTCCGACCAAGGCAAGAAGAAACGGGCCGCGCTCAACTTGCGTGTTGCCAATAACGCGCCACCATTAGAGAAAAAATGTCACACCTGACGCCGACCCGCTTTGAAAAAAACCATCCTCATCGTCGACGACGAGAAAAACACCCGTGACGGACTGCGCGATTCGCTGGAGGACGAGTATGAGGTTTACCTGGCCGCTGACGCCGCGGGTGCCAAGGCTGTGATGGAAACCGAACGCGTCGATCTTCTGCTGACCGACCTGCGACTCGGGGCCGACGACGGCATGGAACTCCTGCCGTGGGCCCTGCGGCAGAATCAGGCACCGGTCTGCATCATGATGACGGCTTACGGGGGGATCGAGTCGGCGGTCGAGGCGATGAAACTCGGCGCCTATGACTTTGTCACCAAGCCGGTCAACATCGACCGCCTCGACCTGCTCCTCAAACGCGCCCTCCACGGCTCGGAACTCGAGCGCGAGAACGTCAGCCTGCGCGAGCAAATCGACAAACGCTACGGTCTGGAAAATTTCATCGGCGATTCCCCCGCCATGACCCATGTGCTCGAGACGATCAAGCAGGTCGCCCCCTCGCGGGCCACCGTGCTGGTCACCGGGGAAAGCGGCACGGGCAAGGAGTTGGCCGCACACGCCATCCACCGGCTCAGCCCGCGCCACCGGGGACCGTTTGTCGCCGTGCACTGCGCCGCCCTCTCGGCGCAACTCCTCGAGAGCGAACTCTTCGGCCACGAGAAGGGCGCCTTCACCGGTGCGGGCGAGCGGCGTATCGGGCGCTTCGAGCAGGCCGCCGGGGGTACCCTCTTCCTCGACGAGATCGGCGAGATCGACGCGGCCACGCAGGTGAAAATCCTCCGCGTCCTCGGCGAGCGCGTCTTCGAACGGGTCGGCGGCAACAAACCCCTCGCGGCCGACGTGCGCCTCCTCGCCGCGACCAACCGCGATCTGGGCAAAATGGTCGCCGAGGGGAAATTCCGCGAAGACCTTTTCTTCCGCCTCAATGTGGTGCAACTGCTCCTCCCGCCGCTGCGCGACCGTCGCGGTGATACCCCCTCCCTCGCCGTGCACTTCCTGCGCGAGGCGGCCAAGGAGAACGACAAACCGCCCCGCGAACTGACCGGCGAGGCGATGAAATACCTCGCCGCTTACGATTGGCCGGGCAATGTGCGTGAATTGCGCGCCGCTATCGAACACGGCGTGGTCATGGCCACCGGCCCGAAAATCACCCTGCGCGACTTGCCGGCCGCAGTGCGCGAATCCGCGGCGTCCGGCACCCCGCCGCGCGGACCCCTCCCGCTCAACCTCGTCGAAACCGAACTTTCCCTCATGCGCCGTGCCCTTGCCGAATGCCGCGGCAACCGCACGCTGGCCGCGCAAAAGCTCGGCATCAGCCGCCGCACCCTGCACCGCAAGTTGCGCCAACACCCGGAACTCGGCGGCACCTGAACCCATGGCTCTCGAAACCGGCATCCAGTGGTTCATCCACACCTTCGAGCAGGGCTCCATCGCGGTGTGGGTCCGCCGTCTGCTCCTGACCGCGGTGCTCGCCGCGGTGGCCGCCGCTTGGTTCACGGTGAAATTCAACGGCTTCAACGATCCCGATGCCATGGATCAGGCGCAGATCGGCCGCCAACTCGCGTCGGGCCAGGGTTACAGCACGCTCTACGCCCGGCCGCTGGCCCTCCATCTCATGCTGACGCGCACCGGCCAGATCCGCACCCCACTGCCCGAGGCCAACCAGGCGCCTCTCGGACCGGCCCTCAACGCCGTCATCCTGCGCGCCACGGGGATCAAGCCCGGCCTGGCTCCGGGGACCGTTGTCGCGCCGGGCGAACGCGCTATCGCGGCCGGCGGATTCCTCTTTTTCGCCGGCTCGCTGGCTCTCATCTTTTTAATCGGACGCCGCCTCTTCGACGCGCAACTCGCCCTGCTCGGAACCGGCTTGATCGCCGTGATGGACCTGTTCTGGCGCTTCAGCTTCTCCGGTCTGCCGCAGATGGCCCTGCTTTTCTTTTTCAACGCCTCCCTGCTGGCCCTGCTCGCGGCGCTCGGCGCTCAGGATGCGGGAAAAACCCGCCGCGCCCACCTCTGGACCGGCTTCGCCGCCGGCCTGCTGTCCCTCGCCGCCCTCGGGCACGGTCTCATCCTGTGGATCTTCCCCGCGTTCTGGCTTTTCGCCACGGTCATGATCCGCCCGCACTGGCCGGTCGCTCTGATCACCCCGGCCGTCTTCGTCGCTCCCCTCATCCCATGGGCCTGGCTCAACTGGCGCGCCGTCCGCCACCCCTTGGGGGTTCCGTTCTACGAACTCTACCGCACGCACGGCACCGACGCGCTGGCCTGGGTGGCGGACTTCGAGCCCTTCCTGCGTCTCCGCTGGTCCGACCTTCTGGCCAACACGGCGGAAAACCTCGCCGCCCAATTCGAAGGATTCGCCAGCGCCATCGGCGGGAACTTCATCGCGGCCGCCTTCTTCCTCGCCGTCTTCCTCCACGTCTTCCAACGCTGGGAAGCAGCCCAGTTCCGCTGGGCCGTCCTGCTCATGTGGATCGGCGCCGTGGCCGGTATGGCTGTTTTCGGCACAGGCGCCTCCGTTTCCATCAACCAGCTGCATATTCTTTTCCTCCCGGTCATGACCTTCTACGGCCTGGCCTTCCTCCTCGTCCTGTGGTCGCGCCTCGAGCTCAACCAACCCCTCCTGCGCACCGTCTTTCTCGTGCTGCTCTACGCGGTGGTTGCCATCCCGCTCCTTTCCACCCTGCTGGCCACGCCGAAGCGCGTGAACTGGCCGCCCTACCTTCCGCCGCTCGTGGCCCGCTTCGCCGAGTGGCTCGAGCCCGGCGAGGCCATGGCCGCGGATATCCCGTGGGCCAGCGCCTGGTATGCCGGACGAACCTCCCTGCTGCTGCCCGAAAGCATCGAGCAATTCGAGCTCATCGCCAGCGAGGGCTTCCTCCGCCAACCCCTCGTCGGGATCTACCTCACCCCCTTCAGCGGGAACGAGCGCGCCTACGGGGCCATCGTCAACGGCCGCTACCGCGAATGGGCGCGCTTCGTCCTCCGCGAAATCAAACCCGAGGACCTCCGCGGATGGATGCTGACCTCCGCCATCAACCTCCCCATCGACGGGGAAGCCATTTTCTTCGCCGACCGCCCGCGCTGGCGCTGAGACTTCTTCGCCATGGACGCCACCTCCCGCCGCGGATAAAACCAACAAACCGCAACCATGATCCACGACGAGTCGGTCAAAATCCAGGAAGTCGTCCACGCGCTGGAAGAAGGCTTTCTCAAGAAAGCCATCCTTGTCGCGGTCTTGCTCGCCGCCGTCGCCGGACTGGCCTCGCTCTACCTGTTCTTCAACTTCCGCGGACTGGACAGCGAGACGGCGATGGACCAGGCGCAACTCGGCCGCCAGATCGCCGCCGGGGCCGGCTACTCCACCCTCTACATCCGCCCGCTGGCCATGTGGCAATTCCTCAACCACGAGGAGAGCCTGCCGTCCGGCCCGTTCCCCGACATCTACAATTTTCCCCTCAACCCGCTGCTCAATGCCGCGATCCTGCGCCCGGTCAAACGCTGGTGGCCGATGCAACCAACGGACCTCGTCTACATCGGCGACCGTGTCATAGCGGCGACCGGCATCCTTCTTTTCCTCGCCTCCGGCTTCGTCCTTTTTTTCCTCGTCCGCTCCCTCTTCGACGCCAAGCTCGCCTGGCTGGCCGTCGGCCTCGCGCTGATCTGCGACATGCTCTGGCGGTTCTCCGTCTCGGGCCTGCCCCAGATACTCATGCTTTTCCTCTTCACGGTGGCTTTGTTGCTGCTCCACGTGGCACTCCTCGACCGCGAAGCCGGGCGCACCGGCCGCATGCTCCTGCTCCTCGCCGGCCTCTCCCTGCTCCTCGGCCTTATGACCCTGGCCCAGCCGGTGGCCGCGTGGATCTTCCTCGGGTTCCTCGCTTTCGTCTTCACCTGGTTCAAACCGCGCGCGGTCAGCGGACTCCTCGTTTTCTTCCTCTACCTCGGCGTGGTCACGCCGTGGCTCGTCCGCAATTACCTGGTCTGCGGCAATCCCCTGGGCTTGGGCATCTTCGCCATCCTCGAAGGGGCGGGCGGGACCGAACTCGGGTTCATGAGCACGCTCGAACCCGACCTGACCGCGTTCGGCGCCGTTCGCGCCAAGCTCCGCAGCGGGCTCACCTCGCAGTTCGAGAATCTTTTCGGCTTCTTCGGCTACAGTATCCCCGCGGCCGCTTTCTTCTTTTCCCTGCTCCATGTCTTCAAGCGTCGCGAGACGAACATGATGCGTTGGGCCATCGTCCTGATGTGGAGTTTCGCCGCCTTCGGCATGGCTTTCTTCACCCCGCGCGGCGCGGTCTCGGCCAACCAGATGCACATGCTCTTCCTTCCGCTTTTCGGCGCCTACGGCATGGCTTTCCTCCTTGTCCTGTGGAACCGCGTCGACTTGCGACTTCCCGCCGCACGTCCCGCCTTCATCGCCGTCGTTTTCGCCGTCACGGGCCTGCCCATGGCGATCCAACTCCTGACCGCGCCCCCCCAACGCGTCAACTGGCCGCCTTACGTCCCGACTTTCATCAACTCCGTTTCCAACTGGATAGAGCCCGACGAGGTGCTCTGCAGCGACATGCCCTGGGCCACCGCATGGTATGGCGGGCGCGTGTCCCTGCTCCTGCCCGCCACGGTCAAGCAGTTCATCACCATCCACGACTACAAATATCTCGGCGGATCGGTCAACGGCCTCTACCTTACGCCCGTTTCCGGTGACCGTCCGTGGATTTCGGGCATCGCCAAAGGCGACTACCGCGAATGGGCCACCTTCATCATGCGCACTGCCGACCTCAGCCGCTTCCCGCTCCAATTCTTCACCCCGCTGCCGATCGACAACGAGTGCGTTTTCTATTCGAACCGCGACCGCTGGACCCCCTCCGAATAACCGCGATGGCCACCCGCAAGAAAACCGACGATCCGCAAAGCTTCGAGGACGCCATGCAGCGCCTCGACGCCATCGTGGCCAAACTCGAGGAGGACCGGCTCCCGCTCGAGGAAATGTTGGCACGCTACGAGGAAGGCGTGGCCCTCGCCCGCTACTGCGGGGGGAAACTCGAGGCGGCGGAACAAAAAGTGCGACTCATCGCCGAAAAAGCGGACGGTAGCGTGACCCTGGAGTCTTTCCATGACGGCGAAGAAAACTAAACCCTCCACCCTGGCCGGAATCGACCGGCCGGCCGCTGTCCGCGCCGTGCCCGTAGAGGACCTTCCCTTCCTCGCACAGGAAATCCGCGACGAGTTGGTCCGGGCCGTTTCCAAGACCGGCGGTCACCTCGGCCCCAACCTCGGCGTGGTCGAACTCACCCTCGCCCTGCACCGCGCGTTCGATTCGCCCAAGGACAAGATCCTCTTCGACGTCAGCCACCAGGGCTACGTGCACAAAATGCTGACCGGTCGCCGCCGCGGCCTCGATACCATCCGGCAGCACGGCGGCTTGAACGGCTTCCTGCTCCGCACCGAAAGCGAGCACGATTGCTACGGGGCGGGCCATGCCGGCACCGCTCTTTCCGCCGGACTCGGCATGGCCGCCGCCCGCGACTTGCGCGGGTCCGGCGAACACGTCGTGGTCGTGGCCGGCGATGCCGCCTTCACCTGCGGCGTCAGTTTCGAGGCGCTCAACAACGTCGCCGAAACGACCAAGCGCTTCATCGTCGTCCTCAACGACAACGAATGGTCCATCTCGAAAAATGTCGGTGCCGTGGCCAGCTACCTGAGCAAAATCACCACCAACCCCGCCTACGCCCACCTCCACGAGCAGGCCGCCAAGTTCATCAAGTCGGTCGGCGGACAGGGCGCGCTCGCCCTCGCCCACAAAGTCGAGACCGGCGTGAAACACATGCTCCTGCCCAGCGTCATCTTCGAGGACCTCGGCTTCCGCTACTACGGGCCGATCGACGGCCACGACACCGCCCTCCTCGAGCGCACTTTCGAATTCCTCAAGACGCAGAACGAGCCCGTCCTTCTCCACATCCTCACCACCAAGGGCAAGGGCTACCCGCCGGCCATGCAACAGCCGGACAAATTCCACGGCCTCGGCAAATTCAAACCCGACACCGGCGAGACGGAACCCGCCACCGCACCCACCTATTCCCAGATCCTCGGCACCAAACTCGCCGACTTCGCCGACCACAACAACCGCATCGTGGCCATCACCGCGGCCATGGCCGGCGGGACCGGGTTGAGTATTTTCGAGAAACGCCATCCCGACCGTTACCATGACGTCGGCATCGCCGAGGAACACGCCGCCCTCTTCGCCTGCGGGCTGGCCGCGCAGGGATGCAAGCCGTTCCTTACGATTTACAGCACCTTCATGCAGCGGGCTTATGACATGATTATCCATGACATCGCCCTGCAGAATCTCAATGTCGCCCTCTGCATGGACCGCGCCGGTTTGAGCGGCGATGACGGGCCGACCCACCACGGCCTCTTCGACATCGGCTACCTGCGGCACATTCCCAACTTCGTTTTCATGCAACCCAAGGACGAAGAGGAATTCACCGACATGCTCTGGACCATGGCCAATTACCACCGCGGCCCCATTGCCATCCGCTACCCCCGCGGAGCCGGCACCGGGGCCAAGCCGAAGGAGCATCCGCAGATCCTCGAGATCGGACAAAGCGAAGTTCTCCGCCACGGCCGCCGCGTCCTTCTCCTCGGACTCGGCAACATGGTTGAAATGGCCGAACAAACCGCCGACCTCCTCGCCGCCCAGGGCATCGACGCCGCCGTGATCAACGCCCGCTGGATCAAACCGCTCGACACTCAGACGCTCGAGTTTTTCGCCCGCGCCGCCGAAGTTGTCTGCACCTTCGAGGACCACGTCCTCCACAACGGCTACGGCGCCTCCGTCATGGAAGCCCTCGCCGAAGCCCGCATCACCACCCCGGTCCTCCGCATCGGCTGGCCCGACCAATTCGTCGACCACGGCAAAGTCGACCTCCTCCGGGAACAACACGGGGTCACCGCCGCCGCCGCGGTGAAAAAAATTCTGGCCGAACTCCAACCCGAGTCCGCCAAAGCGAAGGCCACCCCCGCCGCGTAAGGCAGCGGAGTTCTCCGTGTTCAGTTTTGTAGCGTCGCCGTCCCCGGCGACGGTCGTTCCCCGTCCTCACCAATCACTGAAGACTGAAAACTGTGAACTTCATCTTCCACCCCGGCACCGCGCCTACGCTCCTCTTGCTCCACGGCACCGGGGGCGACGAGAATGATCTCATTCCGCTCGGACAACTCCTCCGCCCCGGCGCCGCCCTGCTCAGCCCGCGCGGCCAAATCCTCGAAAACGGGCAGCCCCGTTTCTTCCGCCGCCTCGCCCCCGGAGTCTTCGACGAGGACGACCTCATCCGTCGCACCCACGAACTTGCCGACTTCGCTGCGGACCAATCCGCCCGGCAAAACCTCGGGAAAATCATCGCCGTCGGCTACTCCAACGGCGCCAACATCGCCGCCGCGATGCTCCTCCTCCGCCCGGACGCTCTCTCCGGCGCCATCCTCTTCCGCGCCATGCTGCCCCTCGAACCTCCGCAACCGCCGCAACTCGACAGCACGCCGGTCCTCCTCCTCGCCGGACGCGCTGACAGCATGATCCCGCAAGAAAGCACGCAATGCCTCGCCGTCCTCCTCGAACAAGCCGGCGCCGACCTCACTCTCGCATGGCGCGACTGTGGCCACGGACTGGAACAGCCCGAGTTCCTCTTCGCGCAATCCTGGCTCGACCAGCACTTCCTCCCCGGGTAAAGACGAGCGGCTTGCTCGTTCTCCCTCTTCCCAACAGACCCCCGAGCCGCGTGTCCCTACCCTCCGGTGCATCCTGAAGGGCCGTGGCTTGTTTTTCCTTCCTGCCGACCTCACAAAGGCTTACACCCGAATCGTCGTTCCACTCCCAACCCAAACCAATCCAAACAAGAAAGGTCTCCCTCATGAACTGGTATCTCGACGCTTGGAAAAACTACTTCACCTTCACCGGCCGCAGCCGCCGCAAAGCCTACTGGATGTTTGTGCTCTTCAACATCATCGCCGCCATCCTCGCCAACATCGTCGACAATGTCCTCGGTCTCGCCGGCTCGGGCGGCTACGGACCGGTCAGCATGCTCTACGGCCTGGCCGTTTTCCTTCCCGGCTTGGCCCTCGCCGTCCGACGCCTCCACGACACCGGGCGCACCGGCTGGTGGATGCTCATCGGCTTCATCCCGCTCATCGGCCTCATCGTCCTGATCATCTTTTTCGTCATGGACAGCGCGCCGGGCGACAACCAATACGGACCGAATCCCAAGGGCGCATGAGCCGGCGGACCGGTGCCGCGCCCAATCCACCCGGATGACCGCTGCGCGCTACCTCTGCCAACGGTGCGGCAACTGCTGCCGCTGGCCGGGATTCGTGCCGGTGGATGAAAACGAGGTCGCCGCCATCGCGGACTTTCTCGGCATGAGCGCGGACGACTTCATCGCCCGCCACACCGAACTCCGCCCCAGCCGCTCGGGCCTCATGCTCCAATCCAACCCGGACGGCTCCTGCATTTTCCTCCAAGGCCTCAACACTTGCACCATCCAGCCGGTCAAACCCCAACAATGCCGCGACTTCCCCAACAAGTGGCGCTTCGAAGGCTGGCGGGACCACTGCGAAGCGATCGAGGTGACCTGATCTGGAGGCCAGCCGACCCAGCTGCGGTGAGCGTCTTGACAGCGACGCTCACGCGTCTTATGTAAGTGACATGAAGACCCTTAGCCCGACCAAAGCCCGTGCCAACTTAACCTCGTGGCTCAAGGCGGCTGCCGAGGGGGAGGATGTGGGGATCCTCTACGGCGAGCATGTCATCGCCCTTCGCCCCGTCGCCGTGGAGTCATCCGACTACGCCCTCCGCGAATACGGCGCGACCACCGATGATGTCGCTCGCGTTGCCGCCCACGCTCATGAAGAAATCGAAAAGGACCGCAAAGCCGGCCGCCTCCGCCGCTTCGAAGGCGACATCGAACAACTCTTGGCCGATTAAGCTCACCGCTCGTTTTATCCGGGACCTGCGGGATCTCGCGCCTGCGGAACGAAGCCTGGTGGGCGAGACTCTCAACTCCGTGCTCGCCACATGGGGCGCACCGCATCGTCATGCAGGAATCGGCTTGCGCAAACTCGGTTCAGGCATCTTTGAATGCCGCTGCGGGCTCCAACTCCGACTGTTTTTTGCCCCGGACAGCAAACGACGCGAGCTGAATTTCTTCGCCTTGGGCAACCACGACAAGATACGCCGCCTACTACGCAGGCCATAACAGCCGCAACGCCGATCGCTCCGCGAACACACACCCTCCAGCATGTCGCCAGGACGCTCGCCCTCCACCCAGCCTCTTCCCCTCCGCGTCCTCCGCGCCCCCTGCGGTTTTCCAATCCTCAACTACAACAACCGATCCCCTCCCGCACTGGCCGGCACGAACGCCTCGAACTTTCCCGCCAACTCATCGAGCTTGGCCGCATAGTAGGCCACATTTTCATCACGCTTCCCCGCGTCCCACTCCTCGACCAGCGTCGCACTCTCATACGCGGTCACACTCTTCTTCGTTCCCGTGATGTAATACGTCACCCGGTCCCCCGCCTGCATCTTGCGTCCGCTCTTCAAAGCCAACTCGAATGCCGCCGAACGATTTCGCGACGAAGTGGCAATCTTCCGCTGGTAAGCCTCCAACGAATCCTGCAGCGCCTCGGTCTTGACGAACATCTCCGGCTCCCAGGTCCGCTCCCGCAGCGCTTGGGCAAACTCCGCTTGCATGGCCGGAATCACCTCCGGCTTCCCCTCGCACAGCGCCCGCACCGCCCGTTCAATGAAGATCCGCTGGAATTTTTCCAGCCCCCGCGACTTCAAGGCTGCACCTTTGATCAACAGCTTTCCGTCCTCCGACAACAACGCATAGTTCTTCGCCTTGTAACTGAACATCGCGGCATACCGCGCATCGAACTCAACCTCGATCCCCGCCGGCAAAGTCGCCGCCAGTTCGCGGTAAAGCCCGTCCCACGACGCGTCTTTCGGTGGCGTGAAGTAAATGCCGTCCGTATCGATTTCGATCACCCCCGCCCCGCGCTGACGCAACCAATCGACCATCCCGCGGAGCAACTCGCGCCCCTTGGCCGTGACCGCCGCCGCCGCCTCGAAATCGGCAAAGT
>JBBECM010000040.1:0-1005 GCA_040881855.1 Chthoniobacterales bacterium
TTGACACCACGCTGCGCGACGGCGAGCAATGCCCCGGCGCGTCGATGAATTTGCGGGAGAAAATGGAGGTGGCCCGCCAGTTGGAGCGGCTCAATGTTGATGTCATCGAGGCCGGTTTTCCGGTGATCAGCGATGGGGATTTTGAGGCGGTGCAACGTATCGCCACCGAAGTGCAGGGTCCGATCATTGCCGGGCTGGCCCGCTGCGTGACCAAGGACATCGAAGCGGCTGCGGCTGCGGTCAAGCCGGCCGGCGAACGTGGACGCATCCACGTCTTCCTCGCCACTTCGAAAATTCATCGCGAGCACAAGCTGAAGAAAGCGCACGAGGAAATCCTGCGCCTCGCGGCCGAAGGCGTGCGGCTGGCCAAGTCGCACAACAAAGATGTCGAGTTCTCGCCCGAGGACGCGTCGCGCACCGAGCCGGAGTTTCTCGCGCAGGTTGTCGAGACGGTCATTGCCGCGGGTGCGACGACGGTCAATATCCCGGACACCGTGGGTTTCGCTGTGCCGGAGCAGTTCGGTGCGCTGATCAAGTATTTGAAGGACAACGTGCGCAACATCGACGACGCCATCATCAGCGTGCATTGCCACAACGATCTCGGCCTGGCCGTGGCCAACTCGCTGGCTGCGGTGCAGAACGGGGCGCGTCAGATTGAGGGCACGATCAACGGTATCGGCGAACGCGCCGGCAATGTGGCCCTGGAGGAAGTGGTCATGGCCATGAAAACGCGCGCCGATGTCTTCGGCAAATTGCACACCGATGTGCACACCCGGGAAATTTTGAAAACCTCGCGCATTGTCAGCCGGATGAGCGGACTGCACGTGCAGCGGAGCAAGGCCATCGTGGGCGAGAACGCCTTCGCCCACAGCTCGGGCATCCATCAAGACGGCATGCTCAAGATGCGCGAGACCTACGAGATCATGGATCCGGTCGAGGTGGGCTGGGGTGGCACGGAGCTGCCCCTGACCAAGCACAGCGGACGCCACGCCATGGCGGTGCGCA
>JBBECM010000041.1:0-1004 GCA_040881855.1 Chthoniobacterales bacterium
TTAGAGCACTTTAAATAAAGCTGTAGCCGCAGTGGGCAAACCAGTTTGCCGCGTCTTTACCCGTGACCGTCGAAAGTCCCCTGGCAATGGCGTCGATCAGTTCCTCCTGGGTGCGGGCTTCGGCTGAGCGCAGGAAGTTCTTCACCTTGCTCCACATCAGCTCGATCGGGTTGAGATCGGGCGAGTAGGGCGGGAGAAAAAGAACCCTTATCCCTGCTTGCGCGAGAAGATCGAGCGTCAACGCGTTCTTGTGGGAGCTGAGGTTATCCATCACCAGCACATCCCCGGGGTTGAGGGAGGGCAGGAGAATTTCCTTCACGTATGCCCGGAAGATCTCCGCATTGACCGCCCCTTCGATGGTCATGCATGCGGTGCTCCCGTCGAAGCGCACCGAAGAGATCATCGTCGTGGTGCGCCAGCGCCCGCAAGGGGCTGCGCAGTGGAGGCGTTTGCCGCGCATGGCCCGTCCCCGGAGCCTCGTCATGTTTGTTTTCGCTGCGGACTCGTCGAGAAAGACGAGCCGTTGAGGATCGAAGCGGCCTTGCCTGCGCCGCCATGCACGGCGTGCGCGGACTACGTCCTCCCTGTCCTGTTCGGCAGCGCGGAGAGTCTTTTTTTATATGTCAGCCCCATGCCGGCGAGAACGAGATGAACCGCCTGGATGGTGCAATCGAGGCCGAGTCCGTCGCGCAGCTCCGCAAGGGTGCGGTCTGGTTTCTCCCGGAGAAGCGCCCTGAGTTCGCGGCGGTGACAGGCAAGTATCTTCGGTTTGCGGCCGCTGAGGTGGTGGCGCGGTGCGATGTCACCCGTGCGCTTCCTCTGCTGGATGAGCTTCTTGACCATGCCGAGCGAAACCTCGAAGCGGCGGGCGATCTGGTCGCGCGTGGCATCGCCACGGTCAAATGCGGTGAGTATCCGCTGCCTGAGGTCTAGCGATAGTGTGGCCATGCCCGACGATGGCAGAAAACATCCGGATGGCTACGACATTATTTAATATGCTCTAG
>JBBECM010000042.1:0-5369 GCA_040881855.1 Chthoniobacterales bacterium
GCCGCCCCAAGCTCGAACCCCGCCTCGACGGCCGCCCCGCCCCACCCCGCCGCCCGAGGCGCCGGTTTGGCCGGTGAGCAGGCTTTTTGCGTAAGAGCAAACTTCGGCTTACTATTTACTTGGCATGTCGGCACGTAGCCCAAGGGGCACGGGCGTCTCTCCGAGCCGTAGGCTCTACGAGCTGGAGCTTTGCTTCCAGATCAGGCAACTCGGCCAGCACCTGCTCGGAAGTCAGCCCATTGCCCAGAAGATCAAGGACATCGACCACACGGATGCGCATGCCGCGGACGCAAGGGCGTCCGCCACACTGCTCAGGGTCAATAGTGATACGATGCTGCCATGGTATAGCGCCGGATCTTTTCCTGCGGATCCTTGAGCAGCGCAATGAGCAATATGCTGAAAAATCGAATGGGTGTGCTGGCCCCCTTCACTCGTCCCGTAGTGCGCGAGAAAATCTCGGCCTATCGGCGAGGGCCGCGTTCGAGAACTCCCCGGTTCCTTCCCCCATATCTGACCAAAGCAACAAACCGCAGAGGATACAGAGGGCGACAGAGGACAAAAGAAAACAACAACCAGCGCCGGGGACGGCGCCGCGACAACCTCACTCAAACTCATCCCTTTTTTCCCTCTCCCCCCCGCGCCCTCTGCGACCTCTGCGGTTTTCGCCTAATCGAGCTTCAGATAAGACAACAACCCCTGTTTCCCACCCTCGCGCCCAAAGCCGCTTTCTTTGTAGCCGCCGAACGGGCTGGCCGGGTCGAACTTGTTGTAGGTCTCGGCCCAGATGACGCCGGCGCGGAGTTGCGTGGCCAGTTTGAAAACTTTGCTCCCTTTGTCCGTCCACACGCCGGCACTCAGGCCGTAAGGCGTGTTGTTAGCGCGTTCGAGGGCCTCTTCCGGAGTGCGGAAGGTCATCACGCTGAGCACGGGACCGAAAATTTCTTCCTGCGCGATGCGGTGTGAGTCGGTCACGCCGGTGAAGAAACTTGGCGCGTAGAAAAATCCCCTCGAGGGCAGCTTGCAAGCCGGCTGGAACAACTCCGCCCCTTCCTTTTTGCCGCTGGCCACCATCTCGCGGATTTTGTCGAGCTGCTCGCGGCTGTTGATCGCGCCGATGTCGGTGTTCTTGTCGAGCGGATCCCCCACGCGCAGCGTGGAAAGACGATTGCGCAGGCGGCGAATGACCGGCTCGACAATACTTTCCTGCACGAAAAGACGCGAACCGGCGCAGCAGACGTGGCCTTGGTTGAAGTAGATACCTTGGATGATGCCCTCGATCGCTTGGTCGATCGGAGCGTCCTCGCAAATTATGTTGGCCGCCTTGCCGCCGAGCTCGAGCGTGAGCTTCTTGCGCGTGCCGGCGACCGACTTGGCGATGATCTTGCCCACTTCGGTCGAACCGGTGAAAGCGAGCTTGTTGATATCCGGATGATTGACGATGGCCGCGCCGGCGTCACCGAAGCCGGTGACGATATTGACCACGCCCTCGGGCAGATCGGCCTCGGCGAGGATTTCGGCAAGGTGCATGGCCGTGACCGATGTCGTCTCGGCCGGCTTGAGCACGCAGGTGTTGCCGCAAGCGAGCGCTGGCGCGAGCTTCCATGCGGCCATGAGGAGGGGGAAATTCCACGGGATGATCTGACCGGCCACGCCGAGCGGTTGCGGTTTGCGTCCAGGAAAAGCGTAATCGAGTTTGTCCGCCCAACCCGCGTGATAGAAAAAATGCGCGGCAACCAGCGGGAGGTCGATGTTGCGGCTTTCGCGGATGGTTTTTCCGCCGTCGAGTGACTCGATCACAGCAAGATCGCGCATCTTTTCCTGAAGGAGGCGGGCGATGCGGAAGAGATACTTAGCGCGCTCGCGTCCGGGCATCTTGCCCCAAGTCTTTTCATACGCGCGGCGGGCGGCCTTGACCGCTTTGTCCACGTCGGCGGCCGAGCCCTGCGCGATTTCGGAGTGCTGTTTCTCGGTGGCGGGATTGATCGAGGGAAAATATTTGCCCGAGGACGGCTTGACGAATTTGCCGCCGATGAAGAGGTCGTAGCGCGGCTGGATCTTGAGGTCAGTGTGCACTTCCGGGGCGGGCGAGTAATTCCAGCGTTCGTTGAAGCGCAAATGGCGGTCGCGCACCGGAACAATGGCCGCGTGCGACGCCGGGGCGACGAGGGTGGCCACGCCGGTGGTGAGTTTCTTGGATTTTTTGCTCATGGCAGGGAAAAGTAGTCGCCGCTTTGGTAGCGCCCGTCGACGCCCTTGGCGATTTGCAGGAGAATGTCGTTGGCCAGCGTGCTCGCGCCGAGACGGAACATATCCGGCGTGAGCCAATCATCACCGAGCGTTTCGTTGACCATAACGAGGTATTGCAGAGCCTGCTTGGCCGTGCGTATGCCGCCGGCCGGTTTCATACCGATGCGGATGCCGGTGGCGAAGAAAAATTCACGGATGGCGTCGAGCATGACCAGCGTGACGGGCAGCGTGGCGGCCGGATTGACCTTGCCAGTCGATGTTTTGATAAAGTCTCCCCCTGCCTGCATGGCGATCATGCTTGCGGCGCGGACATTGTCGTAAGTGACCAGTTCGCCGGTTTCGAGAATGACCTTCAAATGCACATCACCGCAAAGCTGTTTCACTGCGGCAATCTCGTCATGGACCTTGGCGTATTCACCGCGGAGGAAGGCGGCGCGGTCGATGACCATGTCGATCTCATCGGCGCCCGCGTTGAGTGCGACGCGCGTGTCCTCGAGTTTGGTCTTGAGCGAGGATTGGCCGCTCGGAAAATAGGTGGCGACCGCCGCGACTTTGACCGTCGATCCGCGGAGGAAGGCTTTGGCTGCCGGGACAAGGTTCGGATAGACGCAAACCGCGGCAACCGGCCCGACCCCGTAACGCTCGGGTGCGGGATGCATGGCCTTGTGGCAAAGGGTCATTACTTTGCCCGGCGTGTCGCGTCCTTCCAGCGTGGTCAGATCGAGCATGGAGAAAGCGAGGCGCAGACCCTGCATCTTCGAGTCGGCCTTGATGCTGCGCTTGGTGAAGGTGGCAGCACGCTCCTCGACCATGATCTGGTCGACCCGTCCGAAAGACGGTGACTGGCGCGTCATAGGGAACAGGGCGCTCACGAAACCCGGAAGATATCGCGCAGGACCTGAAACCACAAGAAAAGCATGCCACGCCAAGAGTAGCGTCCGTGCTCCTCGCCTTCGCGCTGGAGCAACCCTTCTCTCAGGTTGTGCTCCATCTGGGATTCCATGTCGCGTTCGACCGAAATCCGAACCGAGTCGGGATCGACCGCCTGCAACATGGCACGATCCACGCCGCGTTCCGCGAGAAAGGCGTCATGTCCGTCGATGAGCATTTGGAAAGAGGCGTCGCCGGGCAGGCGGTTGAGGTGGACGGTGGGCAGCTTCTTCAGGCTGGAGGGCACCGGACAATTCCACGTGATGAAGACCGAGCCGTCCGCCGCGCGCGAGGTCACGCTGGCAAAGTGGAAGCCGATCTGGCTTTGCTCGACGTAAGTGATGGCGGCCTCCTCACGCTTGTCCGGACGGGCGAAGAGGCGCAGGAACTGGCGGTATTCGTCCATTTCCCACCCGAGGTCGGCCGCATGCTCGAAGCCGGCGGCTTCGATCGTTTCGGTGATGTCCCCCAGGGCCGGAAACATGTCGCGCGCCGGCGGCATGGCCTGGCGGAGCTGCTTCCGCAGTGGCAGGCGCAGCTTGCGGATGCGCAGGAGGATCTCGATCCACGGCACCATGACAAGCAAAGCGATGCCGAGCATGCCGCCCCAGAGACTGCCAGCCAGCAGGTAACCGGCAGCGAAAACCGTCGCCGCGACACTGAACAGCCCCAACCGGCGCATCAGCGGATGCGCAAACTGGAGGCATGCCGCGGTCAGGACAACCAGACCGGCAAGAAGAAGAAATCCGTTCAAGGTTTGATGCCGTTGGCTTCGAGAAATTCCGAAAGCTGCCCGGTGTCGAAATCGGCCAGCACCTTGCCTCCGACTTCCATCGTCGGGGTCAGCGATTGACCGGAAATTTCCCGCATGCGCGCCATGGCCTCGGGATCCTCGAGGACCTCGCGGACTTCATAGCGGTAGCCGTGCTGCTCGAGCCAGGCGAGGGCTTCGTGGCACCAAGGACAATGACTTTTGAGGTAAACGATCATAGCCGGAGGAGGATTCCCCAGTCGCGGCGCGACGACAAGGACGCAATGGCGCCCGCCAATCCACACCGTTGCTTGAAAATCCGCGGCATCTGTCCATAATGGCAATTCAGATCCACGGCGCGCTCGTCTAGAGGCCTAGGACACAGCCCTCTCAAGGCTGGTACACGGGTTCGAATCCCGTGCGCGCTGCCACTTCATCTCTCGGTTGTATCGGGAGGATAAACCTCGTTTCGCGCATCAAAGCCAAGGTCCTCATGGACTCCTCCCATCTGCCAGGCTGCCACGACTGCGCCTCCGATTTTCCCGCGGCGCCCTGATCAACCACCGGCCCGCATGATTTCCGCCGGTGCACGCCCCGCGTGCAACAGCGCCGCCATGCGCTTCATGGCGGGGGCCGAGTGGTTGAAGAAGCGTTTGTAGGCGCGGCAGAGGTAGTTGAGGCCGGGGTCGCCATTTCGCCGAGCGAGCGGTTGAGGATGTTGCCGAGCTGGTAGCGCGGATAAACGTCTCCTGCACAGCGAGGGATAGCGAGCCCGCAGGAGGCGTGACGCAAGTGAGCGTTCGGTGGATCGCATCGTCGGGCTTTTTATTCGTAGTGTGACCAGAGGCGCAAGACTTTCACTATTCGTTCCGTGTCATAAACCTGATAAACCAACCGATGCTGGATGTTAATCCGGCGTGAATACGCACCTGCCAAATCCCCTATCAACTTTTCGTAAGGAGGCGGATTCTGATATGGGTTGTCTCGTAGAATCTCCAGTAAAGCCTGTGCTTTGGGTTTAAGGCCTGCACTGGCGAGCTTCTTACCATCTTTCTGAGCCTGCTTGGTAAAGAACAACTCGTAATTCACCAAGCGAGTTCCTTGTCACATTCCTCGATCGGAGTCTTCATGCCAGCAAGAATAGACTCCCGCATTCCGGGGACCGAAACAAGATACAGCGTCTCCTGAATCGCACGCCAATCGAACTCCGAAACGAGCACTCCATTCGAGCGCTTGCCCGTGATTTGGATAGGCTCATGCGAACTGGCCGCATCATCAAGCAACTTGTAGATCTTGGAACGGGCTGCTGTAGCGGTGACGGACTGCATGAGGAAAGCGTGCGTGAAAGCGTGCGCTTCGTCAACCGGTTATTTTTCTGCCGAACGACCGGCGTCAGGCGCCGAGCGGAGCGAGGTTGGCTGCACGCGATCGTTCGGATTTC
>JBBECM010000043.1:0-1002 GCA_040881855.1 Chthoniobacterales bacterium
CGACGGACCAGTCCATTTTCCCGCCGCGCGGGACGTCGATCTTGCGGCCGCGCTCTTGCTCGAGGAGATCGACGGTGTCCTGGGGGAGGAGGCCGCGGTCCCACTTGGAGCCTTTGTAGCTGGAGTAGGGGCCGGCTTCGGCGGCGAGGTCGCTGGAGGCGCTGTAGGCGTAGTAGGCGATGGCTTCCATGAACTCGTCGTTGAACTCGACGGCGGCGTCGGAGGCGAAGGCGAGGTTGCGCTTGTAGAGGGCGTTCTGGACGCCCATGACGCCGAGGCCGATGGGGCGGTGGCGGGTGTTGGCGGTTTTGGCGGCTGCGGTGGGGTAGAAGTTGATGTCGATGACGTTGTCGAGGGCGCGGATGGCGACGGTGATGGTTTCCTTGAGCATCTCGTGATCGAGGGCGCCGTCACGGGTGATGTGGGTGTCGAGGACGACGGAGCCGAGGTTACAGACGGCGGTTTCCTCGTCGGAGGTGTTGAGGGTGATCTCGGTGCAGAGGTTGGACGAGTGGATCACGCCGCAGTGGTCTTGCGGGCTGCGGACATTGCAGGGGTCCTTGAAGGTGATCCATGGGTGGCCGGTCTCGAAGACCATTTTGAGCATGGATTTCCAAAGCTCGAGGGCGGGCATTTGGCGGGACCAGATGCGGCCGTCGGCGGCGAGTTGTTCGTATTCGCAGTAGCGTTGCTCGAACGCCTTGCCGTAGAGGTCGTGGAGATCGGGGACTTCATTGGAGCGGAAAAGAGTCCAGGTGCCGCGCTCTTCCATGCGTTTCATGAAGAGGTCGGGGATCCAGTTGGCGGTGTTCATGTCGTGGCAACGGCGGCGCTCGTCACCGGTGTTTTTCCGGAGGTCGAGGAAGTCCTCGATGTCGTTGTGCCAGGTTTCCAAATACGCGCAGCCGGAGCCGCGGCGTTTTCCGCCTTGGTTGACGGCGACGAGTTGGTCGTTGTGGAGCTTGAGGAAGGGGATGATGCCTTGGGACTCGCCATTGGTGC
>JBBECM010000044.1:0-5306 GCA_040881855.1 Chthoniobacterales bacterium
CGTCCCATGTCGCTCAAGGAAGTGCTGGGCGAAATCGAAAAGCAACTCGGGCTGGCTTAAGAGCCCGCAGGAAACTTTGGTCACCGACGGTGGACGGCAGAGCGAGAGCTGAGCGAGATGTAGCGGCGCCGTCTCTCCAAAAAAGGATGCTGCCCGCATCCGGTCCCGGGGAGCACACGCGCCCCCGCGTGTCGCGCCGGGCGCCTCTCCGAGCCGTAAGCCTCTACGAGCTGGAGGCCTCGCGCGGCGCTCGTTGATCCAGATGTCACCGGCGGGGGCGCCGGCGACCACAGCCGGGGGCGGCTGTGCTCCCCGGGAACTGCAGAAACTCGTCACTCGTCACAAGTCACACGTCACTTCCCCCTCGTCACTTCCCCCCTTGGCGGCATTGACCGAGTCGCGCGGCGGGCTTAATTTGCGTGCGTGACCGCGGTGGAAATCATTGCCGAAATCGAGCATCTGCCGGCCGATGAGCAGGCCAAGGTTGTCGCCTTCGCGCAGCACTTGGGCGAGAGCGTGATGTTGTCGGGCGCCGAGTTGTCCAAACTCGCCGGACGCCTAGCGGACGGACCCAACCCAGCCGAAGCAGCGAGCCTGCGCGAAGAGATCGAAAAGGGATTTTACGGCGCGTCGTCCCATGCCTGAAGTCCGACGGCACGCCTTGCCGCGCGCCGTTTTCAGGCATCTTCTCGATCGGGTGGAAGAGCGCGCCATTCCCGCGGAACAGCTCGGTTTGCTGGCTGACTGGCTGGATACCAATCCCTTCGTGCCATCCGGCCGGGCCCCGGCTGTGGTCCCAAAAAACCGGAGACAATAAGGTTCCGACGCTCACAGAGCGCCGCGACAAGAACTCGTCACACGTCACAAGTCACTCGTCACTTCCCCCCATTAGCGGCGGCGGAGCAGGATTTCGCCAAAGGCGCCTTCCTGTTCGACGTGGACATGGCGCAAGCGGACCAGCTCGAGCAAGGCGAGGAATGTGGCCACCACTTCGCCGCGCGTGGTCTGGCCGGCGAACAACTCCTCGAACTTCAGACCTTCCCGCTCGGGCAGAATTTTCAGCAAGTATTCGATTTTTTCCGAGACGGTGAAACGGTCGGCTTCGATCTCGCGCTCGGCGCCTTTCTCTTTCTCCAGGCGGGTCAGGACGCGCTGGAACGCGGCGATGAGATCAAGCGCGCCGACCTCGCCGGCCAGCAGGGTGGCGCCGCCGTCGACCGGCGGGGCGGACGGGCTGCGTCCGAAAAGCTTGGCGGCCAGCTCCTCGCGGTCGCGCAGGTCGCCGGCTGCTTCCTTGAACTTCTTGTATTCGATCAGCTGGCGGATCAATTCCCAGCGCGGATCCTCGTCCTCGCCCTCGTCCTCGACCGGGGTCTGCAGGTCGACGGGCAGGAGGGTGCGGCTTTTGATGTAGAGGAGGTTGGCGGCCATGACGATGAACTCGCCGCCGATCTCCACGTCGACCGACTCCATGGCCTCGAGATATTCGAGGTATTGCCTGGTGATCCTCCCGATCTCAATGTCATAAATATCCACCTCGTCCTTGCGCACGAGGTAGAGCAGGAGATCGAGCGGTCCCTCGAAGACGTCGAGTCTGACCTTGTAGGCCGCGTCCGCCACGGGCACCGGTTAGAGCCCGCGCTTGCGGCGCTCGGCCGCCAACTGCGTCTTGTGCTTCTTGGCCGTGACCAGCCGCGTCTTGCGCTTGCGCAATTGGCGCGAAAGCTTGTTCATCACCAGGTCGATGGCCGCGTAGAGGTCGTTCTCGCGGTCCTCCGCGTGGATGTCCGGGCCCGGCACGGCGAGGTGGATTTTGACCACGTAGTTGCTCTTCTTTTTCGACTCGTCGTGCATGAGGACGACGTGGGCCGCGATGATCTGGTCGCTCTGGTTGTCGAGGTGCGCCAGCTTGTTGACCACATAGGAATTGATCGCGCCGGTGAGCACAAGGTGCCGGGGACTCAGATGGATATGCATACAGGACCAATAAACCACCGCCCGCCCCCGCGGCCAACCCGAATCGGTCAGGATTCCACCCCGGCTTCGGTCAGAATGACACGGGCCGCGTTGGCGAAGCCGGCTTTGTTCTTTTTGCCTTTGAGGGTGAGGAGCGCGTTGTCGCGGATGGTCAGTGCGGCCGCGGGATCGCGGTAGGCGCGCAGCCAGATTTCCATCATGCGCAGGTGCGGTGCGATTTCCTCCGGAAAATCCACGGCCAGCTCGGAGTAGGCCTCGAGTGCGCCGGCATAGTCCTCGGCCGCGACGCGTCCTTCCGCGATGCTATACATCGGCTGGGGCCGGGAGTGACGGTCGCCGGGCATGAAAAGTCCCGACATCCAGTCGCCGATCAACCCGGCAAGGGGCCGGGCCATGACCAGCGCGGCGAGGACGAGGGCCACGTGCGCCCCGACAATCATGAGCATGCCTTGGGGCATCCCTTTCTCCTGACCGCGCGCCCCCAACCACCACCATGCCGCGATGCAGAGGAGAATGACGGCCAGACGCAGGATCAACCCGACCATGGAAAAGAATCTGCCACAGGACGGACGGCAAAGCAGCAAAATCCGCGGCCTCGCGGCCGCGATGTGGATCAGGCCGACGGCGCGGCGCCGCTACTTTCGGCCGGAGAGCAGGCGGAGGTAGGTTTCTTCGACCACCCGGGTCTGGACGCGCGCATTGTAGGCCTGCCGGACCCGTTCGCGCGCCGCCGCGCCCAAACGCACCCGACGCTCCGGGTCGCCGAGCAGGTCAGCGAGTTGCCCGGCAAAGGCGGCGTCATCGCCGGGTGGCGCGGTCAGCCCGCCGGCGCCGTCCGCCAGGATCTCGGCGCAGCCATCGACCGCCGACACGACCGAAGGTAAGCCGCAGGCCATGGCCTCGAGGAGGGTCATGGGCGTGCCTTCGTAATCGGAGGTCAGGAGGAAAACATCCGCCGCGGCCAGCACGGTGCGCGCATCGCGGAAGCCGGCGAAGTGCACGTTGGCCGGGGCCTGCGCCCGCAGCTCTTCCTCTTGCGGACCCGTGCCGGCGATGACGAACGACACTTGCGGAAAGCGCGCGGCCAGCCGCAGGAACAAGGGCCAGTTTTTCTGCGGATGAAGTCGGCCGAGTCCGGCCACCACCGTGCCGTCGCGCGGCAATCCCAGTTCGCCGCGCGCGGCGGAACGCTCGGCGGCGGTCGGCGCACGGAAACGTTCCGTGTCGACCGCATTGGGCAGAAGGGTGATTTTCGCGGGGGAAATTTTCTCGAGTCCGACCAGCGTGGCGCGGGTCGATTCGGACACCGCGAAGATGTGCGAAGAGAGCAGATTGGTCGCGCGGTCGAGGGCGAGGCGCCGGACGCGGTCGTTGCATTGGTCGTGGTTCACGCGCACCCGCACACCGCAGAGCGCGGCCAGCGGTTTGCCGACCCAGTTCGCGCCGAAGAGATGGAAGTGGGCCACGTCAAAGCGTCCGCGCCGCAACAAAGACGGCAGCTTGTGCAGGTAAGAAGGCGGCCATTTGCCGGCGGAGAGCGGCACCAACTCGATACCCTCTTTCTCCAGGGCCCCCGCGAAGACGCCCCGGCCGTGCATCGTGGCCACGGTCAAGGCGAACCGCTCGCGATCGCGGAAGCGCACGAGGTTGAGCAAGACGGTCTGCGCCCCGCCCAGGTCGAGGCTGTCGATGACGTGAAGGACTTTGATCATGCCGCTTCCAGTCCGCCCAAATACGCGGTCGTGTTGGCTTCGTTGTCGTGCGCTTCGCGGACGAAGCGCGCCGCGCCGTCCTGCGCGGAGGCGAGCAGAGCGGGTTCGTCCATCAGCCGCCGCGCGCCGGCGACCAGCCGCGGAAACTCATCGCCGGCCGGCAAGCCCGGGCGGAATTTTTCGAAGATGCCGTCCGGATCGACCCGCAGGGAGAGCAGTGCGGTCTGCCCGAGCCCGGCTTGGATGAAACTGTTCGGCCAGCCCTCCCACTGCGAGGTGTTCACAAAGACGCGGGCGCGGTCATACCATTCCTGGATTTGGTGGTAGGGCACGCTCTCGATGAGGCGAAGATTGGGCACCCCGCGGGCCGCGGCGGACACCTCGTTCCACAAAGCGCGGTTTTCCGGCGGACAAATCATGACAAAGGAATGTGCCGGCAAGGCCCGGGCAAGATCGATGAAAAGATGCGGCTGTTTAACCGGTTGGCACCGCGAGACCCAGAGAAAATCGATGTCTTTGTCCGCGGCGCGCGGCGCGCGGCGCGGGAAAACAAGGTAACGGTAGAGCGTGGCGTCCAATCCGGCGCGCCGGTAGTGGTCCATCTGCCCCTCCGTGATGGCATGCCGCGCGTCGCAGCGGCGCAGGGCGAATTCGAACAACGCGCCGGTCAACGGGTGCTCGCGCCGGTATTCGCCGTTGACCTCGGTGTCGAGCGAGCAGGTGAAGTCCAGACGGTAACCGAGCAGCGGACGCCAGAGCGACAAGACGAAGAGCCACGCGGTCCAGCCCATGACAATGACCCAATCCGGTTTCTCCTCGCGCAGCACACGGAAGACGCGCGGCAGCGAGGCGAGCATCTGCGTCATGCGTCCGGTGTGGAAATTCCCCGCATTGCGCAGGCGCACGCCCTGCAGCACGGCGCCGTCCGTCTGCCCGGTGTCCCCGCCGGCGATCACCACCTCGTATCCGCGCCCGCCCAGTTCACGCGCGAGCAAGGCAACCTGCAACTCCGCGCCCCCCGAGGTGCGCGTTGACCTCTCGTCGAGGACGAGATGAGCGTAGCTCGAGAGGAAGAGCAGCTTCATCCGCCACCCGGCTTGCGCAAGGGCACTTTCTTCCAGCCGTCCGACTCGGTGAATTCACGTCCGGCAAAGCACCAGACCACCGCCTGCTTGGCGTCGAGGTAAGCGGCGTCGCCCCGTGCCCGCCGGGCCAGCGCGATGCGCGAACTCGTCGCCCCGGATCCGCGCACGCCGAGCACATCGGGCGAGGAACCCAACGCCGCGCCCAGACGGTCCGGCAAGCCCGCACCGGCGGCGTGCAGGTCGCCGCCGCTGTGGAAGACAAGCACGTGGCTGTCGCCCAAAAGCACGAGCGGATGGGCGCGCTGGTCGGGCGCGAAGGGGCCGGCGGCGAACCACAGGTCGACCGCCTCGGGATCGCCGCCGAGATCGCCTTGGATCTCCTGTTTTTTCCAAGCACCGGCCGGCGGGGCGCTGGAAACGAGATTGGTCGATTCCGCCAACCATGCCTCGATGCCCTGCGCCGCCCGCTCGATGCCGCGGCCCGACCAATGCGTATCGCGGCGGCAGTAAAAGTCCGCGGGGGCGGCGGCAA
>JBBECM010000045.1:0-5177 GCA_040881855.1 Chthoniobacterales bacterium
CCGATGCCGGGACCCCCGCCGCGGGAGTGGTCATCAACAGCATCCGCCAAGGCAGCGGCAACTACTACGCCTATGCTTATCGCACCTACGGCACCTACGGCTCGAAAGGTGTCTACGGCGAGAAAGCGGTCTACAGCGGGAAAGCTGTTCCCGTCGACCCCTCGGCTTAGGTCAGCAAAACACTCGCCGCCACTACCATGGCGGTTTATTAATCCACGTTTTCACCTATGAAGATCACCTGTCTCGGCGCCGGTTATGTCGGCGGTCCAACCATGGCGATGATCGCGGCAAAGTGCCCCGATATCGAGGTCACCGTCGTCGACCCGAATGAGGCCCGTATCGCGGCGTGGAACTCCGACACTCTGCCGGTCTATGAACCCGGCCTCGACGACTTGGTGCGCACGGCGCGCGGGCGCAACCTTCATTTCAAGACCGACGTCGAGGGCGCCATCCGCAGCGGGGAAATTATTTTCGTCTGCGTCGGCACCCCGACCAAGACCTACGGCGTGGGCGCCGGGCGGGCGGCCGACTTGCGCTTCATCGAAAGTGCGGCCCGCATGATCGCCCGGGTGGCCGAGGGTCCGAAGATCATCGTGGAGAAGAGCACCATCCCGGTGAAGACCGCCGAAGCCATTCTCACCATCCTCCGCGCCAACTCCACGCACGGCGATTTCCAGGTTCTGTCCAACCCGGAGTTCCTCGCCGAGGGCACGGCCATCGCCGATCTGCAGCAACCCGACCGCATTCTGATCGGCGGCGAGCGCTCGGCTTCGGGTGAGGCGGCCATGCAAAAGCTGGTCGATGTCTACGCCCGCTGGGTCCCCCGCGAGCGCATCATCACCTCCAACCTTTGGTCGTCGGAGCTTTCCAAGCTCGTGGCCAACGCGTTCCTGGCCCAGCGCATTTCCTCGATTAACTCGATCTCCGCCCTCTGCGAGGCCACGGGGGCCGACGTCGACGAGGTGGCCCACGCCATCGGGCAGGACTCGCGCATCGGCCCGAAATTTCTCAAGGCGTCCGTCGGTTTCGGCGGCTCGTGTTTCCAGAAAGACATCCTCAACCTCGTTTATCTCTGCGAGCACTTCGGGTTGCCCGAGGTCGCCGCCTATTGGGAGGGCGTGGTGAAAATGAACGAGTGGCAGAAGAACCGGTTCACCACGCAGATTGTCCGCACGCTCTTCAACACCGTCTCCGGCAAGCGCATCGCCGTCCTCGGCTTCGCGTTCAAGAAAGACACCAATGACACGCGCGAGTCCCCCGCCATATCGGTGGTGCGCGGTTTGCTCGAGGAAAATGCCACGGTGGTCGTCTACGACCCGAAGGTTCCGGCCGAAGAAATCCGCCGCGATGTCCTCGGCCCGGACCGGGAAGACCCGCGCCTGGTGGTTGCGGGGAGCGGGGTGGAAGCCGCGGACGGGGCGCACGGGTTGGCCGTGCTGACCGAATGGGACGAGTTCAAGACGCTCGATTTTCCCACCATCCACCGCGGCATGCACAAGCCGGCTTTTGTCTTCGACGGACGCAACATCCTGCCGCGCGACGAAATGCGGAAGATCGGCTTCCAGGTCTTCGCCATCGGCAAACCGGCCGCGGCCTGAGACGACACCGATATGAGAATTCTCGTCACAGGCGGAGCGGGCTTCCTCGGATCGCACCTCTGCGACCGTCTGATGGAGCAGGGGCACGACGTCCTGTGCCTCGACAACTTGTTCACCGGGCGCAAAAGCAACATCGAGCACCTGCTCGGTCACCCGCGTTTCGAGTTGATCCGGCATGACGTGATCGATCCCTTCAAGTTCGAGGTCGACCGCATCTACAATCTGGCCTGCCCGGCTTCGCCGCCGCATTACCAATACAATCCGATCAAGACGACCAAGACCTCCGTGATGGGGGCAATCAACTGTCTGGGCTTGGCCAAACGCGTGCATGCCCGCGTCTTCCAGGCTTCGACTTCCGAAGTCTACGGCGACCCCGCGGTGCATCCGCAGCCCGAGAGCTACTGGGGCAACGTGAACCCCATCGGCCGCCGATCCTGCTACGACGAGGGCAAGCGCTGCGCGGAGACCCTTTTTTTCGATTACCACCGCGAGAACGGGGTGGATATCCGGGTCGTGCGGATCTTCAACACCTACGGCCCGCGCATGAACCCGGACGACGGGCGCGTGGTCTCGAACTTCATCGTGCAGGCACTGCGCGGGGAAGACATCACGGTCTACGGGGACGGATCACAGACACGCTCCTTCTGCTATGTGGACGACCTCGTCGAGGGTTTCCTGCGGTTGATGGAGCAGACGGCGACCGTCGGGCCGGTCAACATCGGCAACCCGGGCGAATTCACCATGCTGGAGTTGGCTGAGTTGGTGCTCAGTAAGGTTGGCGGGCGCTCGAAGATCGTGCACAAGGACCTGCCGGCTGATGATCCGAGACAGCGTCAACCGGATATCACCCTGGCGCGCAAGTATCTCGAGTGGGAACCGACCGTGCCGCTGGACGAGGGGATCGAAAAGACGATTTCCTACTTCCGCGGGCAGATCTGAACGCCGCGCGGTCTCAGTAAGCCTTGGCTGAAGGGTGCACCAGAACTCCGGCGGTCTGGATGGTGAGCCGGATATCGAGACCGAGACACCAGTGCCTCACGTAGAAGAGATCATAACGGGCCCGGCCGCGCACATCTTTGGCATCCTTGATTTCCCCCCGATAACCCTCGACTTGGGCCAGCCCGGTCAGGCCGGGTTTGACGTAGCGCCGGCTGCCGTAGAGTTCGTGGAATTTCTCGAACTCCCGCTCGTGCGCGGCCATGTGGGGCCGCGGGCCGACCACGCTCATGTCGCCGCGGAGCACATTGATGAACTGCGGAAACTCATCGACACTGAAACGGCGCAACCACCCGCCTCCGCGGTAAATACGGTCATCGCCGAGGCGCGCCTGACGGGCCTCGTCGTCGTTGTCCACATGCATCGTGCGGAACTTGAGGATTTCGAAAATCCTTCCGTTCTCTCCCACCCGCGGCTGACGGTAGAAAAGCGGACCGGGCGAGGAAAAGCGCTGGATAAGCCAGACGACGGCCATGAGGGGCAGGACGACAGGAGGTAGGATGATCGCGCTCACCGCCACATCGAAAGCGCGCTTGACCGCGCGGTTGGTGGCAAGAGCCAACGGCAGGGTGGGTGGCGTGAGCACGCTGAGGCCGCCGACATCCTGCAGCTCGAAACGCCGTCCGTGCTGCCGCGACAACTCGAGGGGAATCCAGCAGCGGAATCCACGCCGGTCACCCAGTGCCAGCAAGCGTGAAACGGTCTCGCGGGGGAGTTCGCGCGCCGTAAAAACAAGCAGATCCGGCTGCAGCGCAGCGACGCTGTCAACAACGCGGTCCGCGGGCGTCTCTCCCGTGCACACGTTCGGCTCGAGTATCTCGCAAAAGTCGTGGTAGCCCTCGAGGTATTCCCGGAGGTCCGCGCACCACTCGGGCGTCCCGACCAGAAGCGTTCGCAGTTTCACGTGCATGCCGCGCCCGCCAAAGGCGTGCAGCAACCAGCGGCGACCATGCTGGTTGGTCGCGAGAAAGAGCGGGAAACAGAGGACCGGCAGGCCCACCAGAAAAATGCGGGAAACACTTGCATCGCGGGTCAAAGCGAGAAAAGTGCCGAAGCCGCCGAGCAACCAGAGCGACTGCCGGCGGGCCAGGGCCAGTGCTTCCCCGCGCCGGGCTCGCCCCGCACCCAGCCGGTAGATCCCCGGCCGGGTCGCAGCCTCGGCCCCCAGCGAGAGCAACAAGACAACCAGAATCTGCAGATAAGCACCGGGGGCGGCCAGCCACTGGTCGCGGAAAAACTCGTTAACCGCATAAAACCCGACAAACAGCAGAACGACCAGGGCGGCCTGCAAGGAACAGAAGGAAAAATAAAGACTCTTCTCGCGCTGGGAAATCATCGGCGGGGCGACACTGAATTACGCTTAAAAGAACACAACCGCGGCCGTGGCTCCAGTAGCAAATTACCGGCTCGAACCCGGACCGCGCGACCAACTAGGTCTGGCCTCGGGCTCACAGGGCGCCTAAAAGTCATCTCCTGTGCTGACCAAAGTCTACTCCGCCGCCTTGCACGGGGCCGACGCGATGGAGGTGGAGATCGAGGTCAACGAGGGCAGCGGAGACCCGAAAGTCGTCATCGTCGGCCTGCCCGATGCCGCGGTGAAGGAGAGCAAAGACCGCGTGACCACCGCCATGGCCAACAGCGGCTACCGCTGGCCGCGCGGGCGCACCACGATCAATCTCGCCCCGGCGGACATCAAAAAAGAGGGGCCGAGCTTCGACCTGCCCATTGCGCTCGGGATGCTGGCCATCGTGCACGGACGGGACATGCCGCGCCTCGGTGATTGCTGCATCGCGGGAGAGCTGGCCTTGACCGGGGCCGTGCGCCCGATCAAAGGCGTGTTGCCCATCGCCCTCGAGGCACGCCGCCGCGGACGCCCCGTGCTCATCGTGCCGGCGGAAAACGCCGAAGAGGCTTCGGTCGTGCAGGGTTTGTCCGTGCACGGTGTCGCGAACTTGCGGGAATGCTTCGAGTTCCTCGATGGACAGCGCAAAATCCCCGCAACCGTCTCGGATTTGGACGCCGTTTTCCACCGCAACCGCCAGTTCGACGTCGACTTTGCCGACGTCAAGGGCCAGGCGGGGGTGAAGCGTGCTTTCGAGGTGGCGGTGGCTGGCGGACACAACCTGTTGGTGCTGGGCTCGCCCGGTGCGGGCAAGAGCATGCTGGCCAAGCGCCTTCCGACCATCATGCCCCCGCTGACCTTGGAAGAGGCGATTGAAACAACCAAGATCCACAGTGTCTGCGGTCTGCTGGCCGGCCGCCACAATTTCATTGCCGTGCGTCCTTTCCGGTCGCCGCACCATACGATTTCCGATGTGGGACTGCTCGGCGGCTCGGCCAACCCGTCGCCGGGCGAGGTGAGCCTGGCTCATCACGGGGTGCTCTTTCTCGACGAGTTGCCCGAATTCAAACGCGGCACGCTGGAAGTGTTGCGGCAACCGCTGGAGGACCGGCGGGCTGTTATTTCCCGGGCGGCCGGCACGATGACTTTTCCCGCCGACCTCATGCTGGTCGCGGCGATGAACCCTTGTCCGTGCGGCTATTACGGGCATCCCAAGCGCGAGTGCCGCTGTCCGCAGGGCG
>JBBECM010000046.1:0-5106 GCA_040881855.1 Chthoniobacterales bacterium
GCGAACATGAAGACGAACATGGTTTGCACGCCGAGCCAGGTGAAGGCGTGGGCGAGGTAGATGTGAAGCAGGCGGGGCAGATTGGTTTTGCCGTGGCCCGTGGTCGGCTCGGTCGGGGCGTTGTGCGCGGCGACCGTGCCGAGTTCGCGCGGCTCGTTGAGGAAAAAGGCGGGGACGACATTGAAAAGGAGGACGAGAGCGACGCCGAAGTAGATGAGGGCGTAGTTGCCGAAGACCGCGCCAATGACATAAGCGAGCACGCCGAACATGCCGGAGATGGTTTGCATCCAGGTGAACCCCTTGGTGCGGGCTTCACCTTCGGGGGTGAGGTCGGCGATGATCGAGCGGGTCGGGTTGAACCCGACGTTGATGGCCAGGTCGAGGGTGAGGGCCACAATGATGGCGGTCCAAAGGATCTGGATGCCGCTCCACTCGCTCAATTCGCCGAGAAACGGGAGCGCGAGCAACATGAGCGAAGCGGCGACACCGCCGATGAGAATGAACGGCCGGCGACGTCCGCCCCAGAACCAGACTTTGTCGCTGATCAGTCCGACAATGGGTTGGGCGAGAAGTCCGGCCAGCGGACCGGCCAGCCAGACGAGGCCGACGTGCTCGATCGAGAGGTTGTATTTCGTGCTCAGGATCCAACTCAGGGCGGAAATCTGCACGCAGAGGGCAAAACCCATCGCGGTGGAGGGCAGACTGAGGAGGGCGTAGAACGGATTGGTCAGTTTTTGTTGAGTCATGGGGCAGGCGGGAGTCTTGGGCTAAGGGGAGAAGCCGGCAAGCGGGAACCGAATCAGGACGGCTTGCCGTCCTGCTCGATCAGTTCCCAGAATTTGCGGTTTCCGGCCAGTTGTTCGTCTTCCGCCATGGGCAGGCTGGTGCGGAAGAGGAAGTCGCGGATGGTGTTCTTGCTCAGGACGCGGCGAATGAGGAGTCCGTGGTCGTGCGGTTCGAAGTAAATGCGGTAGTCGCCGGCGCGGTAGCGGTAGAGGGTGCGTCCGTCACGCCCAACTTTGCCGAAGCGCTTGGGGTCGAGGTTTTCCAAATCGTCCGGCAGCACCTGGAACTCACCGAGGATTTCCAGTTGGAGGAGCTTGGGCAGGGCGGCCATTTCCGCCGCGCTCAAGTCATTGAAGATGATCTGGAACATCGGACGGAGTGTGGCGACTTCAGGATTTGAAGAAAAGCAGCGAGACGGCGATGAGCAGGGCGCCGTAGGCCATGCCGGACCAAGCAACAGCGTGGTAGCGCCACGTCTTGCCCGTCACCCACCCGATCAGATCACGCAGCAAGTAAGGCGCGCCGACCATGAACAATCCGCCCGTGGCCCATAGGTAGGCGAGAACGACGAGCAGCAAACGGGTTTGCTCCGGTCGGAGGAAAGCGGCGCCGAGCAGCGGTTCGGCGGCCAGCAGGGCGAGGATGCCGAGGGCGCGCACGGAGAGAAATTCGTCGGCGAAAAGCGGGACCATGACCGCCCCGGCGATGACCACTCCGCAGATGAGGGTACGGTTGGGGGAGAATTCCCCGAGGTCCATGGTCGCCGCCAGCCAGAAAGCCCAGACTGCCGCGATGGTGCAAAGCATGATGCCGGCGGGCCGGGAACGCGGGAAGGCGCGCAACCAGACCATGATGCGCTCGGGGGCGGCGAGGGCGGCCGCGTGGGAAAGCACCAGGCCGAAGCCGACGGCCAGACCGATCGTGCGCAGGGTGAAGTCGTAAATCATCCGATGGGAACGCGTTGTTGAACACTGTCCGCGCGACGAAGACAAGCCGCGGGTGGCCGCAGAGGAAAAGTCAAAGCGGCGTCCCTGCCGCTTGTCGCTGGGGTTTAAGCCGCGGGAATGCCGCTTCTACTCTTTCACAAAGCCACGTCGCCGAGGTAGTCGGAAAGTTTGAGCGCGCGCGCTTCGTCGAAAGCGCGGGAGAGGAGGACGAGGCTGGTCCGGTAGCGGGAGGCGAGACCCATGAGGGACACGCCGATGGCGGCTGGGGCATCCTGCTCGCGCAGGCGAGTGCGGAGGAGAATGATGGTTTTGTCCCAGTCGGCCAGTGCCGCAACGAGGGCGGCGGAGCGGTCCTCGGGTCGGCGGGCGGCGGCCAAGGCGTCGGCCAACTCGCGCAGGCCCGATTTCATCATGTTGCGCATGGCCGCGACCCGCGGGGTCATTTCCCCGGCCAAAGCCGACGGGCAGGCCGGGAGGAAGCGGCCGACAGAGAGTGAAATTTCCCCGACCAATTGCTGCAGGGTGAGGAGGTAATTCTCGAGGCGTTGCCTTTCGTCGGGCGGGCAGGCCGGTCCGGCCATGGCCCTGAGATAAAGGCGTCCCTGCGACGGGGTGAGGGCGAGTTTGCTCCGTTGCCACACGGGGAGGCGGGCGAAGCCGCCCGGCAGGCAATCCGCCACCGTGCGGAGATAGCCGGTGACGCTGCGCTGCAATTGCCTTTGCGGCAAAACCGGCCAGAGGAGGCGTTGGAAGACGGAGGCAATGAGGAAACCGTTGACCAAGCCGAAGAAGACGCCGGTGATTTTTTGGAACGAGACGGGCTCTTGCCCGTTGAGGCCGATGATGGCGACAAGGACGAGAAAGGAAATTTGCAGTGGCACTGTCATGCCATTGCGGTCCGAGGCCCAGTAACCGAAGAGAAAGAGCCACGTGCCGATGAAGATGTTAAAGACAACGTAGCTGGCCAGGAGCGGCGTGCCGGCAATCAAGGCAACCGAGGCGGCGGCGATGACCATGGTGAAGAGGACGAGGTAGTCGAATGCTCCCCGGTCGCCGCAGCCCTCGGGGCTGAGGGCACTGAGCGCGGCGAAGTTGAAGGCGCAGAGGACCATGAAGGCACCGCCGGGAGGAGACAGCCAGTTTTCGATGACCAAAGCCGTGACCGTGGCCAGTCCGGCGCGGATACCGTGTCGCAACCAGAATCCGTCCGGCCATGGCGGGGCGAGGGCCTGCTCCTCCTCGCGCGGCGTTTGGTTTGCGTCTGCCTGCCAGAGCGCATCGAGGTCGAGCATGGTCTGATGGAGTTCCCGCAAAGAGAGCAGCGCGCCGGAAACATCGACGATCTCGGGTGCACCCAACCTTTGCCCTGCGGGATCGGTGCGAAGACTGACAATGGTCGCGCCGATGCGGTTGGCTATTTCATCGAGCGCCGCCTTGGTTTCGTTGCGCAGCTTGCCATGGGCGCGCAGTTCTTCCCATCCGTCGGCCAGCAGTTGACCGACGCGGTCCACGTCCGCCGCCAAGCGCGACCGGTAGGGTTCGGGTGCGGGGTGCAGCGGAGTGACGGACCGCAGCAAACTGGCGGCCTGGGCGAAAAGGCCGATCGTCCGGCTGTGGCGTCCGATTTCCCGACGGAAGCTGCTGCTTTCGCGCGCGCCGAAACGCAGGAGGGTGCGCATTTCAGAGGCGAGGCGGGGAAAGTCGCGCAAGGCCACGGCCAGGTCGTCATTCTGCCGGCTAAACCGCTCGGCGGCCCGCGGCGTGGCGGTGGCCAATTCGTCGAGCGCCGTGCCCAGCACGCGGCGGAAGTCGCGGTTGGCGTAACTGGGAAAGACGGTGGTTTGCACCACCATGCCGACCAAGATGCCGAGCAGCACTTCCTCGATCCGGGCCAGAGCGTAGGCCCACGAAGCATCGGGGTGGTCCATGCTGTTGGAGGCGACCACGATAAAAGTCAGTCCGGTGAGCAGGAAGGCATAGGGAGCGCGGGATTGACCGAAAAACGCCACGCTGATGCTCACGACAAGGAATGTGGTGGTGAGATAGAGCACCGGCGACTGCTGCCATGCCGCGGTGGCGAGGTAACCGAGCACGCCGCCAAGGATGGTGCCGATCAACCGGAGGAGCGCCTTTTCTTCGAGCGCACCGACGTAGCGGGCCGTGAGCAGGACGATGACGGTGAAGACCGACCATGACGGGTATTGCAGGCGGAGCAACTGCGCGAAAAAGAAGGCGGCCATTCCGGCCAGCGCTATTTGCAATCCGAGCGCCGCGGCCCCGGGGTGTAGCGCGGTGGTGAGGCGGCGAAGGACGGATTGATGCGCGGCGGCTTCCACGGGGGAAATGTTGGCGTTGTGGGGCAGGGGAGGCGAGCGCGGAGGCAGGTAGCATCGGCATCCTGCCGATGACGTCCAGTCATCACGGGCAAGATGCCCGTGCTACTTTCCGGTCAAGCCGCCCGGCGGCGTGCTTGCTTCACGGGTCCAAAACTGGACAATCACGCTTCATGGATTTCTCCCTGCGCGTGCCCGAAATCATTTTCGGGGATTTCATGCTGCCTTGGGGCATGGTCATCGGTGCGCTCGGATTTTTCGCCGCCTGGTTGGTCGTTGGACTGCTCGAGCACTGGCGCCTGACCCGCCATATTTGGAACCTGCCGCTCTTCTTCATCGCCCTGGCTGTGCTCTGCGGTTCGGTGCTCGGACTGATCTTTGCCCCGTGAAGCCGAAGATTTTTATCACGCTCGCCGTTGTCGCGCTGGCTCTCGTGGCCGCGCTTCTCCTTTATGGGCGTTACCTGACCAAGCCCTGGACGCGCGACGCCTACGTGCGGGCCAATGTGGTCGGGGTGGCGCCCCGGGTGGCCGGGCCCATCGTGCAGATTCCGGTCAAGGACAACCAGGCGGTGAAAAAAGGCGACCTGCTTTTCCAGATCGACCCGCGCACTTTCCGAGCCGCCCTCGACCAAGCCAGGGGGGTGCTGGCGCAGGCCCAGGCCAAGCTGGTCGATCTTGAAGCGAATGCCAAACGCGCCGTCGACCTCCTGCAGAAGAATGTGATCAGCCGCGAACAGTATGACGATCAAGTGCAGGCCTTCGAGGCGGCCAAGGCGGATGTCGAGGCGGCGCAAGCTGCGGTGGAAAACGCGCAACTCAACCTCGAGTTCACCACGGTGGTCTCGCCGGTCGATGGGTACCTGACCAATGTGAACACCAGCCCCGGAACCTACGTCGCCGCCGGGCAGCAACTTCTCGCGCTGGTCGATACTTCCACCTTCTGGGTCGCGGCCTATTTCAAGGAAACGCAGATCAACCACGTGCAACCCGGAGACCGGGTGCGCATCACGCTGATGGGACACAACGGGCAACCCTTCG
>JBBECM010000047.1:0-31280 GCA_040881855.1 Chthoniobacterales bacterium
GCTAAGCGCGACCCTAACGGGATTCGAACCCGTGTCACCGCCGTGAAAGGGCGGTGTCCTAACCGCTGGACGATAGGGTCTTGGCTCAAGTCGTCACTATGCCGGAATTTTGACGGATCGCAAGATCTGATCCCCACTCAGAACGTTCCCGGTGCGGGGGGTGGATGTGGCTTTTCCTCGCCGTGGATGATTTCGAGGGCCACGGCGACGGAGTGGGGACAGATCATGCCATCGCCGTCGGCTTGCGAGAGACGGCACGAGCAGATGTTTTCCACGTCGGTCGGCGAGGTGAGGCGCAGTCCGGAGGCGTAGAGGCGGGAACCGGCGCGGACCGCACCTTTGAGCAGGGGGGGCTCGTAACGGGCGGATTTGACTTTGCCGGCGGCGCGGATTTTGCGGGCCTCGAAAACCACCGGCCATCCGGCGATGGCGGCGAGGAATTTTTCGGTGAGTGCGACCACGGCGGATTTTAGCACAGGCCGCGGGGCCGGTGCGCCATTTTGATGGTGGCAGGGCCGGATTTTTGCCCGATGGTGCCCGCACCATGATCTCGCGCCGCAAGGAGCAATACCCCATCGGTCCGTCTTTGCGGCAATACCTGCAGCATTTCGGCCGCATGGCGGAGATGCCGGCGGTCTACGACGACCTCCTGCGCTTCACCGCGGCCATGCCCTACGAAAATCCGTCCGGCCGCGAGACCCTCTGGCTCACCGTGGCTTACGCTCCTGAGGCGATGGCGGAGCTGCAACCGCGCCTGACGCGGCTCTACGCCATGCTGAAAATCGGCGGGGATCTTTCGCACGCCGAGCATCTCGCGGTGGAGCGGGTGGACTTCGGCGATTTCGGCAACTCCCGGCCGTTCCGCATCCGCATGATCAATCTCTTCAACGGCAATGCCGACCACTACTATGTGAAGCAGGCGGACGCCTCGCGCGTTTACGGGCTCGAGCTGGAGCACTTGCTCTCGCCGTTCCGCATCAATTACCTCGTGCACGGCAACACGCTGGTCGAGGAGCACATCGCGGGGATTCCGGGCGACATGTTCATCGGCAACGAGCTGGCCCGCGAGGGCCTGAACCGCGTGCGCGTGGCCAAGGAATTCGTCAAGTTCGCCGAGCGTTGTTACCTGCGCCTGCTTGGCGACATGCGTGCGGTCAACTACGTGGTGGACATCACGCCGGACTTCGAGGAAGTGCAATACCGCGTGCGTCCGGTCGATTTTGACCAGCAATGCTACGAGGGGCGGCTTGAGGTTTACCGTCCGCATCTTTTCCCGGACAACAAACCGGTCGACGAACTGGTGCGCACGCACCTCAACGTGCCGACCATCGTGCAATACCGTCAGGAGGAGCGCTCGCAGACCGCGCGCCGCATCCGCGCGGAGAGCCGCCGTTTCCACGGGCTGATGGGAACGATGGAAAAGTCGGACGTCGCTCCGCCCGAACACGTGGCCTTGCTGGCCCGCGAGCTCGACGAGTATCACGGGGTGGCGGAGTTCGGATCCATGCGGACCATGGCGGCACTCGTCATGCACCACTTGCAGCGTCTGATTTCCGACCGTATCCATTCTTGAAAGAGGATCACGACTGATGCGCCGCAACTTCTGCTTACTTCTCGCCGCCGCGGCCGTGCTCTGCCCTTCGGGGCCGGCAGCCGGCGAGCCGGTGATCGACGACGAGAAGATGGAGGAACAGTTTGTCCAAGGCATCATACCCCACCGCAAGGTCGCGCGCGCCCTGACCGGAAGGCAGGCGGCCGCGGCGCTGGTGCGGGCCGCGGGGAAAAAAGCGCCGCATGACGGGTCCGCCCCGGGGCGTCCGGCGGCGGGACGCTACGTCCGCGCCCGCGAGGCCGTGGTGGTGATCGGCACGGTGGAGAAGTGCCGGGATTGCCGCGAATGGCACATGGGCGGGGTGAGCAGCGGTTGGCTGGCCGGGCCGGACGGCCTGGTGGCGACCAGTTACCATGTGTTGGAGGAGGATTCGGACGAACCGCTGGGCGTGATGTTCGCGGACGGCGCGGTGCACCCGATCACGGAAGTCGTGGCCTCGGACCGCGACGGCGATGCCGTCTTCGTGCGCCTTGGGGCGGAGGCCGCGGCGGGGCGGCCGTGGTTGTCCATGGCGGAAGGTGTGGCGACCGGTGCGCCCGTCCATGTGGTCAGTCACCCGGACGGACGTTTTTATTCGCTGACCGAGGGGATCGTCTCGCGGGTGTTCGACGGGCGGCAGGAGGAGGGGGGAGGGCGCCGGCGATGGGTCACGGTGACGGCGGATTACGGTGCGGGCAGTTCGGGGGCGCCGGTGCTCGACGAGGACGGGCGGGTCATTGGCATGGTTTCGAGCACGGCCGCGGTGCTGGCTGATCCGGAGGAGGGGCGGGAGGCGGGGGCGGAGGATGTGCAGATGGTGTTCAAGGATTGTGTTTCGTGGGAAACTTTGCGCGGGTTGTTGCCATGACGGGGGAACGATCGGCGGCAAGACTGGCTTTGCGCGGTATCGCGCTGGTCGCTTTGCTTGTGCTGGCCGGTTGCGGGGAAGCTCCGGAGTTGTCCGGTGCTTACGATGATCCGGGGCGTCCGGGTTTGCGCTACGAATTCCGTCCGGATCTCACCTGGACGGCGACCTGGGAGAGCAAAGTGCCGGCGGGTATTTTCGCCCAAGGGGCCGCGCGCCGGTTGGAGGGTGTCTACGTTCTCCGGGGGCGGCGTCTGGAACTTACCTGCCACCAGGTGCTGGAGCGCGATCCCATGAGCTTGGGCTTTGGGCCCGTGCGGTCATTCGACGGCGCCGGCGAGCTGCTGCTGCGGGGTTACGACCACGGCTTCACGCTCGAGGAGGGCGCGCTGGTGCCGGCGCGGGAGGATCATCCATTCGGCGGCGGACGTCTGGTGCCGGTCGCGGGGACGGACTGAGGTCACGCGGGGACTGTGATGCTTCAGTTCGTGCCGGTCGGAACGGCTTCGATGCGGATGAAGCTTTGCTCCAGGCCGGTGCGATCGACGGCGCCGTGCAAAAGTGTCGGTGTGCTCAGTTCCGTGGAAACGCCATTGGTCGACCAAAATTCGAGGGTTTGGGATGCGGTGATCCGCAGGGTGCCGTAGGGGCGTTCGTTGCGGGACATGCTCACGGCGAGGGTCGAGGGCTCAACGGTGGTGGAAACCTGCGGCCGCACCGCGGCGCTGTCGGCCCGCGTGCCCGCGAGGTATTCGAGGAGATTGCCGCTGCCGTCCGTGTCGCTGTCCCGGTTCGGTTGCTGGTTGGCCGCACGGCCGAGCGCGTCGAGGGCGTCGAGTCTTCCGCCCGAAAGACAAAGACCGGTGTAGGCGGCCTTGGTTTTCACGCTGCCGAGGATGGCCTCTTTGATTTCGGTCGCGCCCCACGACGGGTTGAGGGCTTTGAGCACGGCGGCTGTCCCGGTGACGTGCGGCGTGGCGATGGAAGTTCCGGTGTAAGAGGCGTAGCTGCCGCCGCGGGCGGTGGTCGGAACGCTCCGGCCGGGTGCGAAGAGATCGACCGAGGTCGCGCCGTAGTTGGAGGGGTTGTTCGTGCCGCTCCACCGCACATCGTAGCGGTCGTGGCCGCCGACGGAGATGATATTGGCGTTGGTGTAGGAACTCGGATAGTTCGGCGTGATGTCGTTGTCGGTGCCGTTGTTGCCCGCGGAAATACTCAGAACGATGCCGGCTGACTGGCAGAGGGCGAGTTGCTCGGCCAGCAAGGTGTCCTCGGCAGGAAACTCCTTGGGCGCGGGGTAGCCGACGAGCGAGAGATTCATCACCGCGGCACCGTTGGTCCGGGCATAGGCCAAGCCGGCGATCAGGTCCGAGGTGAGGCCCTCGTTGCCGGCGTTGAGAATCTTGACCACGAGCAACCTCACGCCGGTGGTCAGGCCTGCGACCCCGATGCCGTTGCCGGTGTTGGCAAGGATGACCCCCGTGACCGCGGTTCCGTGGCCATTGTCGTCGGACGGATTCGTGTCACCGTTGACAAAGTCATACCCCGCCCAGTCGAGTCCTTGAAGGTCCGGCTGGGTGAAATCCAGCCCCGTGTCGAGCACCGCCACGGTCACACCCGCGGCCCGCTGCCAGACATCCCAGAATCCGAGCGCGCGGACATCGGCCCCGGGAACCCCGCCGAGTTGCCCGGTATTGGCGAGGTTCCACTGCTGCGGGAAGTAGGGGTCGTCGGGCGGGGCGCCTCCGCCGAAACCCACGCCATCCGGCTCGGCTTTGGTCACCACCGCACCAAGCCGCGCGAGGGTGGCCAGAGCGCGGGGAACCGCATCGAGGTCGGCCTCGGGGGTTTGCAGGCTGAAGACTCCCTCCGCAATCTGTCGCCGGAGGTGCAATCCCTCCTTGTGCAAGATGCGCGCAAGTTCCCCGGCGTCAAAATCCGGGGCGGTGCGGATAATGACCCGGTCCGCGGCGTAAACGCGCAACCGGAACCCGGAGGGAGCACTGCCGGGGTGTCGCGCGTCCCAGGACTCGACCGTGCGATACAAGCGGTGGCCGCTCCGCGACGGCACGAGTTTCTCCACGCCCTGTCGGTCCCCGCCGAGGGCGAGGGGGCGCTGGTCGAGGACTTTGGTCCGGGAGAGGAACTCCGCCCCCGGGCCGGAACGGCCGGCGAAGGAGACGGGTGCGTGGTTCCATCCACCGGGCATGGATGGGGACAGGGGGGCGCGGTCCGAGGTGCCGCGGAACGCCGGGCCGGAGCTTGGTGCGGTCGGGTAAAAGCACAGGACGGCGGCCGGCGCGGCAAGCAAAACGGCGGCGGCCAGCGGGCGCAGTGAGGGTCCAGCCATCACGAGAAGCTAAGCCTGCCTCGCCGCGAGACAAGGAGTGATTAACACTGGCTGGACTGAGGTTTGCCATCGGCAACGTGGCGGGCCGGGTTTAGGGTGGCCGGTGTGTTCGACATCGGCGGTATTTGGCAGCCCGCGGCGGGTATTGTCTGCTTCCTCGGCGTGGCGGTCCTGTTCAGTGCGGACCGGCGCAACATTCCGTGGCGTGTCGTGGCCGTCGGGTTGGTCTTGCAGTTCCTTCTGGCCGCGCTGGTCCTGCACGTGCCTTGGGTGCGGGCGGCGGTGGAATTGGTCGGGATGTTTTTCGTGCAACTGCTCGGGTTTACGACCGAGGGGACGCGCTTTCTTTTCGGCTCGCTGCTCGACGAGCGGTCGCACGGGATGGTTTTCGCGCTGAGTGTGCTCCCTTCGATTGTCTTTTTTTCGGCGTTCAGTGCCGCGCTCTATTACCTCGGGTTGCTCCAGATCATCGTGCGCGGGATGGCGTGGGTGTTTGCCAAGACCATGCGGTTGAGCGGACCGGAGACGCTGTCCGCGTCGGCCAATGTCTTTCTCGGTCAGACGGAAGCGCCGCTGCTCATCCGTCCGTGGCTGGCGGGCATGACGAAGTCCGAGATCCTCTGCGTCATGATCGGCGGGATGGCCACCGTGGCCGGTGCGGTCATGATCGCCTACATCAGCCTGCTGGGCGGGGGCGATCCGGCGCAGCAGCTGGTCTTTGCCACCCATCTGCTGACCAAATCGGTCATCACGGTGCCGGCGGCGCTGATGATCGCGAAGATTTTGCTGCCCCAGACCGAGCCGGTCGACACGTCATTGCACGTGGCCGGGGAGAGCAACGGGGTGAATCTGCTCGATGCGATCTGCCGCGGGACGACGGATGGCGTGAAGTTGGCCGTGAATGTCGGGGCGATGCTCCTTGTCTTCACCGCGCTGGTCGCACTGGTCAACCACGTGCTCGAGGGTTGGATCGGCGAGACGACGGGATTGAATCTCTGGGTCAAGGAATGGAGCGGGGGGATCTTCGACGGGTTCTCGCTCGATTTTCTTCTCGGCCTGATTTTCGCCCCGGTGGCCTGGCTCATGGGGATCAGTGGAGATGCGGTCATGGTGAGCGGGGCCTTGCTCGGGGAGCGGACGGTGCTCAATGAGTTCGTGTCCTTCGTCAAACTGGGGGAACTCAAGGCGACCGGCGCCTTTGCCGATCCGCGCAACCTGATGATCCTGACCTACGCTCTGGCCGGGTTTGCCAACATTGTCTCGATCGGGGTGCAGATCGGCGGCATCGGCGCCTTGGCTCCCTCCCAGCGCGAAACGCTGGCGCGCTTTGGGTGGCGTGCCTTGCTCGGCGCCAGCTTGGCTTGTTTTATGACCGGCGCCGTGGCCGGGATCGTGGGGTAGTTGACAAGACCGAGACTTGAGCGTTGCGGGAAAGAGGGGGAGAGCCGGCGGGCTGCTCCCCCGCTTACTGTAAGCTGGCTTGGATGCCGAGGGCGGTGAGGAGGTCCGGGGTGATGGTCCCGGTGACGGGCATGCCGTTCTGCGTCTGGTATTGCTCGATGGCGCCGGCGCAGGAGGCGGCATTGCCGTCGATGGGGCCGGTGTAAAGTCCGAGCTTTTGCAGGGCGATTTCCACCGCGGTTTCCACGGGGTAGGTGGCGTAGACCGGGTATTGGACGTAGTCCGGCTGGGTGACGATGTTCCAACCGGCCCAGGCACCGAACGGGGCGGCGTAGGCCACCCACGGGTCACAGTCGACTGCCGCGTAACCGCCGTTCTGCCAGACGTAGCCGGCGCGGTAGCCGTCCGGCCCCGCGACGGTGGTGTCATAGTCCTTGCCGTCGGCGGTGCGGACATTGACATTGGCCTCGCCGTCGCCTTCGGGGTTGACGCGGACATCGGCCGATCCGTTGTCGTCGTTCACGCGGTAGTTGTCATCTCCGGTCCGGTCGACGTTGACGTCATTGCCGTCCCGGGAGACGTTCACGTCGTTCCCGGTGCGGTCGACATCCACGTCGCCGCCCATCCCTCCTTCGCGGAATTCTCCGCCCCCGCCGAAGTCACCGCCGCCGTGGAAACCACCGCCCCCGCCGCCCCCGCGGGCGAGGAGGGGGTGAGCGGAAAAGAGAAGGGCGCCGGCGAGAACGAGAGGTAGGGTTTTCATCTGCCGCACCGATAGCCCCGGCTGCGGGGCCGCGCAAGGGGCAATCGGGTAATTGACGGGCATCCGGGGGCAAATCTTAATCGTTGCTACTATTAGAATTTCTAATAGTGTGCCTAATTATGTCCGTGGCTTCCGTTTACAGGGGACCCCGCCAGCCGAATCCGTTGTGGGCCTTCGTCACCTCGTCGATCGGCAAGAAGTGGGTTGTGGGGATATCGGGCGCGTTGTTGATCTTGTTCGTTCTGGCCCATCTGGCGGGCAACCTGACGATCTACCTCGGTCCTTACGGCGAGGGGATCAACGCGTATGCCGAGGCTTTGCATGCCAGTCCGCTTCTACTCTGGGGAGCGCGGGGTGGATTGGTGGTCGTTTTTCTGGTCCATATTCTCACCACGTTGACTCTTGTTTTGGAGAACCGGCGGGCACGGCCGCAGCGCTACGCGGTCAATGCGCGGGTGCAGAGCACGATTTATGCCCGGACGATGGCGCTGAGCGGCTTGGTCGTTCTTTCCTTTCTCATTTTCCATGTGCTGCAATTCGCGGCGGGGCTGAGCCCGCACTCGCATCTCTACGACCTGGAAGGACGGCACGATGTGGCGGCGATGATCATCCTGAGTTTCGACAATGGGTGGGTCTCGGGATTTTATTTGCTCAGTCTTCTGCTTCTCGGGATGCATTTGAGCCACGGGATTTCCAGCGTGTTCCAGACCTTCGGCCTGAACGGACGCAAATCGGCGCAGCTGATCAAACACGGGGCATTGTTCGTTTCCTGGGCGTTGATGCTCGGCTTTGCTTCGATTCCCGTCGCCTCGGTGGCGGGGTATTTGCAGGTGCTGCCGGAGGATCGCCGGGTTGCCCCTGAACTCACAGCTTCCGTCCAATCATGAGCACCATCACTCTCGATCCGAAAATCCCGGCCGGTCCGCTGGCCGACAAGTGGACCACTTTCAAGACGGCGAGCAAGTTGGTCAGTCCGGCCAACAAGCGCCGCTACGAGTTGATCGTGGTCGGCACGGGATTGGCCGGCGGTTCCGCCGCGGCGGTCTTCGGCGAGCAGGGCTACAATGTGAAGTGCTTCTGCTACCAGGACAGTCCGCGCCGCGCGCACAGCATCGCGGCGCAGGGCGGGATCAATGCAGCGAAGAATTACCAGAACGACGGCGACAGCGTGGACCGGTTGTTCATGGACACGATCAAGGGCGGCGACTTCCGTTCGCGGGAGTCCAATGTTTACCGCTTGGCACAGGTCAGCGGACGCATCATCGACCAATGCGTGGCCCAAGGCGTGCCGTTCGCCCGTGAATACGGCGGGATGCTGGCCAACCGCTCGTTCGGCGGCGCGCAGGTCTCGCGGACATTTTACGCGCGCGGGCAGACCGGGCAGCAGCTGCTCCTCGGGGTTTATTCCGAGCTGAGCCATCAGATTTCCGCCGGCACGGTGAAGATGCATCCGCGCCACGAGATGCTCGACCTCGTCTTGGTCGACGGCCACGCCAAGGGAATCGTCACCCGCAACATGGTCACCGGGGAAATCGAATCGCATTCGGCGGATGCGGTCATTCTGGCCACCGGTGGCTACGGCAATGCCTTTTATCTTTCGACTAATGCGATGGGTTGCAATGTGACCGCGACCTACCGCGCTTACCGCCGCGGCGCACTCTTCGCCAATCCGTGCTTCACCCAGATCCATCCGACCTGCATCCCGGTGAGCGGTGAATACCAGTCAAAGCTCACCCTGATGAGCGAGTCGTTGCGTAACGACGGCCGTGTCTGGGTGCCGAAGCGCAAGGAAGACTGCGGCCAAAAGCCGTCCGATATCCCCGAGGAGGACCGCGACTATTTCCTCGAGCGCAAGTATCCGAGCTACGGCAACCTCGCCCCGCGCGACATCTCTTCGCGCTCGGCCAAGGAAGTCTGCGACGAGGGCCGCGGGGTCGGTCCGGGCGGACTCGGTGTCTATATGGACTTCGCCGACGCGATCAAACGGCTCGGCGAAAACACGGTGCGCGAGCGTTACGGCAATCTTTTCGAGATGTATGAGAACATCACGGGAGAAAACGCCTACCAGACGCCGATGCGGATTTATCCGGCGGTGCATTACACCATGGGCGGACTCTGGGTGGACTACGAGTTGCAGAGCAACATCCCGGGGCTTTTCGTCATCGGCGAGGCCAACTTTTCCGACCACGGGGCCAACCGCCTCGGGGCCAGCGCGTTGATGCAAGGGCTGGCCGACGGCTATTTCGTTCTGCCTTACACCATCGGCAACTATCTCGCGCCGCTCCGCGGGACGCGCCCGGAGGTCGGACGTCCGGAGTTCAAAAAAGTCGAGGGGGAAGTGCGCGACCGCATCAAGCGTTTGCTCTCGATCCAAGGCACGCGCACGGTGGACAGCTTCCACAAAGAAATCGGGAAGTTGCTTTGGGACCAGTGCGGGATGGCGCGGAGCAAGGAAGGGTTGGAGAAGGCGATCAAGCGCTTCAATGAGATCCGCGAGGAATTCTGGACCACAGTGCGCGTGCTCGGGGACGGCGACGAACTGAACCAGTCATTGGAAAAGGCCGGACGGGTCGCGGATTTCATCGAGTTCGGACAACTGATGTGCGAGGACGCCCTGGATCGCAACGAATCCTGCGGCGGCCACTTCCGGGTGGAATATCAGACCCCGGAAGGCGAGGCGCTACGCAATGACGACGACTATTTCTATGTCTCGGCCTGGAAGCACACCGGCGACGGGACGCGTCCGGAATTGGTCAAAGAGCCGTTACATTACGAAGGGGTGAAACTTGCAACCAGAAGTTACAAGTAGTTGAAAGCTGAGGGATGAAAGTTGAGAGAAACAGAAAAAGCCTGGCGCTGAGATCACAGCCGGAGGCCATTGAGAGATGTCAGAGGAACCGAAAAGAGGATGCAACTTCGAGAAGCTCGAAGTCTGGCAACCGGCGATCGGACTTTCGTCTTTTGTTGACGGCTTCACACAGTCTTTTCCGGCCGACGAAAGGTTTGGGATCACCAACCAGATGCGGCGGGCTGCGGTCTCGATTTCCTCAAACATCGCCGAGGGCAGTTCGCGGTCTTCGCGGCGGGATTTTGCCCGCTTCGTCGAGCTTGCCGTTGGCTCGCTTTATGAATGCGTCAGCCAAGGTTTCATTGCGCCTAAGCAGGGTTTCCTCGACCAGCAGTCCTTCAAACAGCTTTACGCCGAGTCAGACGAACTCATCCGCATGCTTAGCGGTCTGCGTAACCATCTGCGCTCCTGATCCCTCAACCCTCATTTCTTATCTCTCAACTCTCTCATGAACTTCCATCTGAAAATCTGGCGTCAGGCAGAAGGCAGCAGGCAGGGAACTTTCCAGGATCTGGAGGCCAAAGACATTCCGTCGGAGGCCTCGTTTCTGGAGATGTTGGACATCGTCAACGACCGGCTGACCGAGAGGGGCGAGGAACCGGTGGCTTTCGATCATGATTGCCGCGAGGGGATTTGCGGGGCGTGCAGTCTGACCATCAACGGGATTCCGCAAGGACCCGGACGCGGGACGGCTTGCCAGCTCTACATGCGGAAGTTCAGCGACGGGGAGACGATTTACATCGAACCGTTCCGGGTGGGCGCGTTTCCTGTGGTCAAGGATTTGGTGGTCAATCGTTCGGCCTACGACCGTATCATCACGGCCGGCGGGTTCATCAGCGAGCGTTGCGGCAATGCGCAGGATGCCAATGACACGCCAGTGCCCAAGACGGTGTCGGACTACGCGATGGATGCGGCGGCTTGTATCGGGTGCGGGGCGTGTGCGGCGGCTTGTCCCAATGGATCGGCCATGTTGTTCGTCGCGGCCAAGGTCGGGCACCTCGGGTTGTTGCCCCAGGGTAAACCGGAAGCCAACCGCCGCGTGCGCGGGATGGTCGCGCAGATGGACAAGGAAGGTTTTGGCAATTGCTCGAATTTCTACGAGTGCGAGGCGGTGTGTCCGGCCGGGGTCCCGGCGGCTTTCATCGCCAAGATGAACCGGGATTATGCCTTGGCCAGCGCGCGGCATGCGGTCGAGGCCACGGCTTGATGCCGCGATTGCCGGCTGACCCACGGACTTTTCAGCGCGGATTCTTTTTGGCGGCGGCTGCCTGGTAAATTTGCCGCACGTTGGCCGATCGTTCCAGAGCGGCACGGAGGCGACCTTCACTGCGGACTTTGCTCTCCACAGTTTTGCCCGCCCAGCTGCGGCTCCGGTCGTCGAGAGACAGGTGCACGCGGGTGGCCGGCTGCGACCAATGTTTGGGTTTTCTCATCCCGCCACTTTCCGTCCGCGCGCCCCGCGCAGCCACGGGGTGATCACCCCGGCGCGGCATAATCAGGGGGTGACGGGCGTCGAGTCCGGCAGGATTTGCGCGGCGAGGGTGTCGATTTTTTCTTGGGCGAAGGTGCTCGGCGGGTATTGCCGGTGCGCGTCGAGATACCAGGCGAGGGCGGCGCCGTATTCGCCGCGCGCGGTCAAGTCGTCGCCCTTGCTCAGGGATTGCACGAAAGTGGCGGCGCCGCCGCTGGCCAGGTCGGCGCGGAGGCGGTTGATCTCGTTGTCCTGCGGGTATTTGCCCGCGGCGAGCTGGATGCTTTCCCAGGCCCCGGCCGCATCGCCGCGTTGCTGGATTTCGCGGGCCCGCTGGAGGGCGCCCTCGATCTCGGTCATTTGCGCGAGAATGTCGCCGAGCTTTTCCTGCCGGTCGGGATAGAGTGCGCTGGCCGCGATGAAGCGGGCGCTTTGCTTGAAAATGGCGCGGTGGTCGCCTTGCTCCATGAGCCGGTCGAGTTCGACCAGGGCCTGCTGCTGGACATCGGTCTGGCGGAAGATGTTCTCCCCGACTTCGGCGAGGGCGGGGTTGCGCGGCCAGATTTCAGCGGCGGCGCGCAGTTCCGCCTCCATGGCGGTGCGGTCGCCCGAGACTGCGGCATTCTTCGCCTTGGCCAGGTGCATGGCGCTGATCGTCTTGGCTGTTTCGATCTTGGCTAGCGGCTTGCTGGCGTCGAAATCGGAGGCCGTGGCCCCCAGTTCCTCGACGAGGGTGCCGGCGCGGGTCAGGTCGTTGACCTCGAGTGCGGCGAGCAGTTCGTTTTTCATTTGCGCGAACTTGAGGGCGCGGCGTTTGTCCTCGCGGGAGAGGAGACGCACGCTCGGCATGAATTCGCCGAGGGCGAAAGTCTCGGCCAGTCGCTCGGTTGCGCTGTTCAGTTCGCCCTGCTCGAGAAGGAACTTGTAGGCCTCGACGCCTTCGTTGATATCGCGGATCGCTTCGTTGGCCAGGCTATCGATCTGGCTGAGTGAGCTGACCAGTTTGCTCACGGTCTGCGCGGCGACCGCCGCGCCACCGGTCAGGCTTTCCACGCTGAAGTTGTCGAGGCCGAGATTGAGCCCGCTGGCCGAAAACGCGCCGCCGGTGCCGCCGGTGGTGCCGCCCCGCCGGCCGACTTCGACGCCCGCTCCGTCGGGCCCGGCGCCCGTTGCGATGCCGCTCCCGCCGGTGCCGTCGGCGGACGCGCCGGAGGCGGCCACTTGCGGGTCGAATTCGGCCCGGATGCGGGCTTGTCCCGCGTCCTTGTTGGATGGCAGGGATTCAACCATGCGTTTGTAGACATCGATCGAGTTGTCGCCGTCCCGGTAGATCGCGCGGTAGAAGCGGTTGGCGATGAGGACATGCTCGAAGCGCCGTGTGGCGAAGTATTGCATGATCAGGGCCTGCAGGTGGCCGCGGGTGTTCAGTTCGGTCAGGGCGATGCGCAGCTTGTTGTTCTCGATGGTCTGGCCGATATCGGAAAGCACGCGCTGGGTGTTGGCCATCTTGGCATCTCGCTCGAATTTGAGATTTTCCTGCTGTGCGGCGATGGCGGCGTCGCTCGACCCGGCGGGGGATTTCAGCGCGGAGTTGCGCGCGGCCATCTGGTTGTTCCATTCGGCGGTCTTGCGCTGCCTTTCCAGGACTTCGTTCTCCCGCTTGAGTTTGGCCACGGTTTGCAGGCTGGTGCGCGCCGCGTGGATGGCGTCGGACATCGTGCGGCAAAGGTTGGCATCGTCGCGGTAGGCCGAGGCTGCGGGCAGCAGGGCGAAGGCCTGGTCGATGTTCTGCGGGGTGGCGTTGCCGGGTGCGAGCAGTCCGAGGATGCGGTCGATGGTCCGGCGGTAGGCCACGTCGGCCGGCCCGGTGGCGGCGGGGGCATTGAGGTATTTCTCGAAGCGCGCACGGAAGAGCCGGTTGTTGTTGATGTTCCAGATTTTGCCGTCGAACGATGCGACCTCGCTGCCCGGATCGAAGGCCGGGATGTCGCGTCCGATGAACCCCTCGTTCATTTGCGGCGGCCGTGCGCCGCCGGTCGCGGCGTCCGAGTCGCCGAGGCCCGCAGTGTCCTGGCCCGCGGCCGGACCGGCAGCGAGGAGCAGGGCGGCGAGGAGGCGGGGGAGGGCGCTCATGATTTGGTCAAGTCCTGCGCGTAGAGTATACCGTTTTCCCGGACTTCCACGAGGAAGTGAAAGCGCTGGCCTTTCTGCACATTGGCCTCCGGCAGGTCGGCGGGAAGGACGATGGGGACGGGCGAGTCGGAACCGGTCGGTTGCACGGAGATGAGTCTTCCGCGTCCGGGCGACCAGGCGATGGAGTTGAGCACCGCGCCTTCCACCCGGTAGGTGTTGCCGCGCATGGTGCCGGAGCTGGCGAGGTATTCCTCGACCGGAAATTCCGGCGCGGTGCGGTAGGGGTGCCCGGCCGCACCGAGGAAGTAGCCGCCCGCGGCGATAAGGACGAGCACGGCGGCGAGGCCGGCGAGGAGCCATCCGGTCTTGGGGAGAGTGCGGGCGCGGCGGGCCATGGGTGGAATTTATCGATCCCAAGCGGCCCGAAGGCAACCCAGCCATGCGAGAAAAATGCCGAAGACCACGTGGAGGACGAGGACCCAGACGCAGAGGGCGGAGGCGGAAAGCGTGGTGGGAATGACCATTTCGAGCACGTCATAGTAGCGGGTATCGCGCAGGCTTTGCAAAGCACCGCTCCAGCTCCAATAGGCGGCGATGAAGGGGCGAAGCGCGGCGTCGAGTCCGGATGGCAGGGCGAGGACCGCGCCGGAAAGCGGAAGTTGGAATCCCACGAGGTAGATCGAAGCAAGCGAGGCCTGGTCGGCGGTCCGGGCCAGGGCGGATATGCCGAGGCAGACCGAGGTGAGGGCGGCATTGACGAGGAGGAAAAAAAGGAACTGCCCTCCGGCGTCGCCCGGGAAGTGCGTCACGGTGCGCACGAACCAGGTCATCCACGCGGACTGCAGCAGGACAAGGACGGCGAGGAACGAGGCCTTGGAGGCGACGTAGGCGGCGGGACTGAGCCCGGCGAAACGTTCCTTCTCGTAAATGGCCCGCTCGCCGGCAATTTCCCGCGCGCTGTTATTCGCGCCGAGTAATCCGAGGAGGATGACTTGGAGGAGAATGAGCCCGGAGACGGCGCTACCGGCTTTGCTCGCCCCCTCGGCAAAGGTCCGCGCCTCGACCAGCTGGCGCACGACGTCACCGCTCAAGGCGGCATCGAGGCTGGGCACGGGAGGCAGGCCGTCGAGGGCAAAGACGGCCACGACGAGGGGAAAGCCGAGGACGAGGCCGAGTTGCAGAGCGATCCCGCTTTTGTTCCGGAAAAAAATTTTCCACCGCGCGGCGAGCAGGGCGAGGAATTGGCTGGCGGGTGCCGGCAGGCCGGATGCGGCGGGCGGCGCTGTGCGGTCCGGCGCGTCGCGGACGGGGACCTTCCCTTCCTCGAAATGCGCGCGGTGCTTGACCCAAGAGGCATGCCATTCCGCTCCGGTGCGCCGGGGCAGCGCCTCGAAAATTTCCTCGGGTTTCCCTGCGCGGAAATAGTGGGCGAGGGTGCCGGGCGGACCGAGGTAAGCAAGGTGTCCGGCGGAGAGCACGGCGACTTGGTCGAAGGAAGCGAGGTCGCGCAGTCCGTGGGTCACGACCAGCACCACGCGGTTGCCCTGGCGCGCGATGCGGCGCAGGAGTTCGAGAATTTCCCTCTCGGCCCGCGCGTCGAGTCCGCTGGTCACCTCGTCGCAGAGCAAGAGGGGCGGTTCGCTGACCAGTTCCATGGCCAGGGCGAGCCGGCGCCGCTGCCCGCCCGAGAGGTGCTTGGACAAAGTGCCGGCGGCTTCGGTCAGGCCGGTCAGGGCGAGCAATTCATCCGCGCGGGTTTCCATTTCCAGTCCGCGCAGTCCGGCCACCCGCAACCGGATGGCGTGCACGACGTTCTCGCGCGCGGTGAGATTTTCCTCGCTGATGGTGAATTGCGGCACGTAGCCGATCTGGGAGGGGGGCAGGTCTTCCAGTTCGAGGTCGAGGCCCTCCCAGTGCAGGGAACCGTTGCTCGCCCCGGCAATGCCGGCCACGGCACGCACGAGGGTGGTTTTGCCGCTGCCGCTCGGTCCGAGCAACGCGCAAACTTCGCCGCGGGGGAAGCGCGCGGTGACATCGGACAACAAAACGGGCGCGTTGTTCCCGTCGCCGGCCGTGACGGTCAAGTCGCGCAGTTCAAGCATACCGTGGGGATGTTTGTGCGGCCGGGCCTTTCCGGCAAAGGCAAAGCCGCGGCCGGCCGTTTGTTCACTCGAAGGAGGGTGGCGCGGGGGTGGGTGTCATCGAGGCGGGTTCGTCGAAGGTCGGGGCGCCTTCGGGATTCATGAGGTCGGTGGTCAGTTCGGTGAGTTCAACCGGCGTCTCAAGCGAGAGGGTGATGTCCTCGCCGTTCTCCGCGTCCGGCATCTCTTCTATTTCCACGACGCTTTCCTCCGCCGGTTCCTCGTCCTTTTTGTCGCCTTTGGCCGGCGGTTTGTAGCCTTTGAAAAGGGTGGAGAGGAGGTTGCCGATGACCGGCGCGGCGTAGCTGCCGGCCGAGATGGTTTCACCGGGATTGCTTTCGACCACCGCGGCGAAAGCGTAGAGCGGCGGGTGGTTGGCCGGGGCGTAACCGGCGAACCACGCGGCGTTGCGGCGTTTGCGCACCGGGCCCCACTGGGCGGTGCCGGTCTTGCCGGCGACTTTTACCCCGCGCACGGTGGCCGCGCGCCGGCCGGTGCCGGTGCCGTGCGTGGTGACCATGACGAGGCCCTTGTTCAGATCATCGAGGTTTTCCTCGGCGATGTTGAGTTCGGCGCGGATGCGGTCGGGGTAGGCGGCGACGATCTTGTTGTCCAGGCTCTGCACCTGCTTGACCAGACGGGTCTGGTGGAAGCTGCCGCGCGCGGCGAGCACGCCCATGGCTTGGGCCATCTGCAACGGGGTGACAAGAACGTCGCCTTGGCCGATGCTGATATTGGCTGTGTCGCCTTGGAGGATTTTGCGGCTGTGCACGCGCAGCATGTAGTCGTCGTTGGGGATGTTGCCCGCGGATTCGGCGGCCAGCGGGATGCCGGTGCGTTGTCCGAACCCGAGGGCGTGGGCCCACGCGAGGATGGGTTCGACCCCGATCTTCAGGCCGGCCTGGTAGAACCACGTGTTGCACGACTGGGCGAGGGCTTGGGCCAGGGTCAGGTTGCCGGAGTGGCCGGAGCGGTGGTTGCGGAAATAGAAATTGCCGACCTGCAGGCCGCCCGGGCAGCTGAGGCGCGAACTGGGTGTGATCTCGCCGGATTCGAGGGCGGCCAGACCGACGAAGGTCTTGAAGGTGGAGCCGGGCGGGTAGGCCGAGCGGAAGGCGCGGGGGTAGAGCGGGACCGCGGGGTCGTTGTTGAGTTTGTCGAAGACCTCCTGCTTGATGACCGGAATGAAAGAATTCGGGTCGAAGGAGGGGCGGGAGGCCATGCCGAGGATTTCGCCGTTGTTCGGGTCGACCACGACGACGGCGCCGCGGCGTCCGCTCTTGGCCAGCGCGGCCTCGCAGGCTTTCTGCACGTCGAGGTCGAGGGTTGTTATGACATTGTAACCTGGGACGGGCTGCCGGACGATGCGTTCGGTGGTGCGTTTGCCCTCCACGTTGAGGGTGAGGTTGAGCACGCCGGGTTCGCCGCGCAGTTCGTTGTCGAAAACTTTTTCCAGCCCTTCGCGTCCCTCGGCATCGGGGAAGAGCAGGTCTTTGTTTTCGATGGGCTTGAGCGAGAGCGGGGCGACGCGACCGGTGTAACCGACGATGTGCGCGGCGCTTTCGCCCTGCGGGTAGTGCCGGACGTAAGCCGGCTGGAGCACGAGGCCGGTGCCGAGTCCGCGGCTGACCGCGGCGACCTGGGCGTTGGAGAGATCCTCGGCCAGGATGAAAGGGAGAATGCCGCGATTTTTGTAATGCTGGACCAGCGCTTCATCGGTCACGTTGAAGCGCTGGTTGAGCAGTTTTTCCGCGGTGAGGATTTGGCTGCGGGCGAAATTGACCACCCGGCTGTCGGTGAAATCCAGCGGGGTGGGAAAGCTCAGGCCGAGGTTGTAGGCCACGCGGGTCTGGGCCAAGGGCTTGCCATGGCGGTCGGTGACCTGTCCGCGCGGCGCGGGGATGTCGATCAGGTAGGTCCGCGCCTGTTTCTGTGTCTCCCAAGTCGGCTTGGGCACGTCGACCATGTCGGTGAGTCGCTGGTTGGCGGACACCGTGGACGCCGCCAGAAGGGCGGCCAGAACTGGCAGAAGGCGGTGCATAGGGCGCCGTAAACCTTCCACTCAACACCCATCAGCCCTCGCTGGCAAGCCGTCGCGAACCGGTCACGGGTCGGTTGGCCGACGGCGCGGCGCCGTGATGTGCGGCGGTTTGAGGTAGAGAGGTTCGAGACAGCCCGGATCGGCCGGCGGAAGCGTTGCGGCCAGTTGCGCGAGGACGGCCGGGTCGGGAGACGCGTCCGGGAGGTGCCCGGCGGCCGGAAGCGGGCCGACGCGGTAGACGGGTGCGGTGCCGGCGCCGGCCAAACGCTCCGCCAGTTGCCCGTGGTCGAGCAGGGCGATCTCGCCTTGCAACTGACGGTCCCGCACCTCGGCCCAATACACACGGCCGCCGCGCGCATCTCCGGTGGCGAAGTAGTGATCGTCGGGCACCCCGAGCAGGCAAGGGGACGGCGCGGCGACCAGTTCGAGGCCGAGGGCCAATTGGAATGATCCGGCGAGGGCGCAGGCCACGCGCAGGCCGTTGTAGGACCCGGGACCGATCCCGACGGCGAGCCGGTCGGCTCCGCGCCAGATTTCGCGGCATTCCTCGAGCACGGTGAAGACTTCCGCACCGCGGCCGCGCGGGGCCTCGAAGTGCCGGACGGCCAGCAGGTGGCCGTTCTCGGACACCGCCAGGCCGGCCCGGGCGGAGGATGTTTCCAGGGCGAGGATTTTCACGCTTCGATCACGATTTCGCGGCGGCCGTCGCCGGCGTGGGTGAGGCGGACATTGATGCAGGCGGACGGCAAGAGTTCGGTGAAACGGTCGGCCCATTCCACCACAACGAGGCCGTGCGGGGCTTCGAGTTCGTCGTGTGCGGCGGACCACACTTCGTCGGCCGATGCGGCGCGGTAGAGGTCGAGGTGGAAGACGGGACCGCGCGGCGTGGGGTATTCGTGGACCAGGGCGAAGGTCGGGCTGGTCGCGTTTTCCGCCCCGCCCCATCCGGCCACGAGGCCGCGGACAAAATGCGTCTTGCCCGCGCCGAGTTCCCCCTCGAGGGCGATGGTGGCGCCGGGGTCGAGCCGGCGTGCGAGATCGCGGCCGGCGGCCACGGTCTCGTCCGGCGAGCAGGAGAGATGACGCGTCATTTCCGGGAGAGCATAGCAGCCGACCGCATCCGCGGCCATTGCGCGCTTGCCTTTGGGGCGCTTGCTTTTGACCATGCGCGGTCCGCTTCATGCCGTCCGCCCAACTCACCTTCCGCCGCCGTCTGCTCAGCACCATGCTGATGTGGGCGCTGGTTTTGGGCACCGTGCTTTCGGGTTACGAGCAGATGTTTTTCGTGACCATCGCGGGCATCGGGTTGCTCGGTCTGTGGGAATACTACGAGATGCTCGACCGGCGCGGCGTGCCGAATTTCAAACTGACCGCGCTGATCACCGCGGTGGTGTTCATCGCGGGGAGTTTCTACACCTTCCGTTCCTATGGTCCGGACAAGTCCTACGACTTCGAGATCGCCGTCCTCGTGGTTTTCCTGCTGGTCGTTTTCGGACGCCAGATGTTCCGGCGCACGCGCGACCAGAATCCGCTCGAGACCATGGCCTACACGCTTTTCGGGCTGCTCTGGGTCGTCTGGTTGTTCAATTTTCTGACCAAGATCGTCTATCTCGCGCCGCGCGGCCCGCTCGGCGAGACGACGGGCCAGTATTATGTGCTTTATGTCTTGCTGGTGACGAAGTTCAGCGACATGGGAGCTTACCTCGCGGGATCCCTCTTCGGCCGGCACAAGCTGGTGCCGCACATCAGTCCGCACAAGTCGTGGGAAGGTCTGGTCGGCGCCGTGCTCCTCGCGGTCGGCGGCAGTTTCGGCCTGTGGTATCTCATCCCCGGCCAGCTGTCGGTTTTCACCCCGACCGATCTGGCCGTGCTGGGTGTCCTTCTCGGTCTGGCCGCGGTGATCGGCGATCTGGCCGAGTCGATCGTCAAGCGCAGTGCCGAGGCCAAGGACTCGGGCGGGTTGCTGCCGGGCATCGGCGGCGTGCTCGACTTGATCGACAGCGTGCTCTTCACCGCGCCGATCATGTTTTTCTACATGCGTCTGGTCCTCGGACTCCCGCACTCATGAGCGCGCGTCGCATCGTGGTGCTCGGGGCCACCGGCTCGATCGGGCGGAGCGCGTGCCGGGTGGCGAAGGATCTTCCTGATCGCGTGCAGATCGCGGGGATGTCCGGCTTCCGCAACATGGCGCGTCTCGCCGCGGCGGCCAACGAGCTGCGCCCCGAGGCATTGGCCGTGCCGGACGCGGCGGCCGAGGCCGAGTTGCGCGCGGGCTTGGACTACGCGCCGGCGCATATTTTCACCGGGGAGGAAGGGCTGGTGCGACTCGCTTCGTTGCCCGGAGCCGAGATGGTTCTGGTCGCCATCGTGGGCACGGGCGGACTGAGGCCGACGCTGGCCGCATTGCAGGCCGGCAAGGATATCGCCCTGGCCAGCAAGGAGGTGCTGGTCGTGGCCGGCGAGCTGGTCATGGCCGCGGCGCGCCGCGGCGGCCGGCGCATCCTGCCGGTCGACAGCGAGCACAATGCGATCTTCCAGTGTCTTGAGGGGCACGAGGTCCGCCACGTCAAGCGGCTCATCCTGACCGCGTCGGGCGGGCCGTTCCGCACCTGGGCGGAGGAACGCCTGCGTGCGGTCACCCGCGAGGAGGCGCTGCGCCATCCGACCTGGCGCATGGGCGAGAAGATCACCATCGATTCGGCCACGTTGTTCAACAAAGGCCTCGAGATGATCGAGGCCCGCTGGCTTTTCGGGCTGGGCATCGGGAACATCGATGTGGTCATCCACCCGCAGAGCATCGTCCATTCGATGGTCGAATTCGTCGACGGGTCCGTGCTCGCGCAGATGAGCCATTCCGACATGCGGTTTCCCATCCAATACGCGCTGACCTGGCCCGAACGCCTGGCCGGGAGTCTGCCGCCGCTGGAATTCGCCAAGCTGGGAAAGCTTGATTTCGAGGAACCCCGTTATGACGTCTTTCCCGCGCTGGATCTGGCCCGGCAGGCGGCCGGGCGGGGCGGGGTTGTTCCCGCGGCGCTCAATGCGGCCAACGAAGTGGCTGTGGCGGAGTTCCTCGCCGGCCGGATGGCCTTCCCGCGGATCTGGGAAATCGTGGCCGCTGTGCTCGACGAAACTCCCGATGCCCCGGCGACCGATCTCGAGACGGTGCTCACCGCGGATGGCACGGCACGCCGGGCCGCGCAGCGTCTGGCCGCTGTTTGATTTTCCCGCTGCTTGGCAAGCGGGGAGAGCGGGCTATCTTTCTGCATGATGAGAGCCTTGTTCCCCGGCGCCGTGCTGCTATGCGTCACCGTCTCCGGCGGGCGGGCGGACTTCGATCTGACCCGGATGCCGACCACGCAGGATGTGCAGGCGATCCGCGCCATGGGTTGGACGGCGGCGGCCGATGCCCTCGAGCCGGCCTTGGCCGCGGCTTACAAACCTTCGCATTTCGCGCAGGCCGGGAGCACGGGCAACAGCATCTTCCGCCAGTGGCAGCTGCTCGCGCAATGGTCCCGCCTGCTCGGGACGCCCGAGCCCGAAGTGCTGCGCGCTTACCTCGGCCGGCGTGTGCTCCAGAACCCGGATGACCCGGACGGGTTGCTCGTCATTCCGCCGGGTCTCCCTTTGCCGACCGACCGGACGGGCCGCTTGCGGCCGACGGCGGCGGACCGGTTGGCCGGCACGCGCGTGCCGGACTCGGTCCTGCAAAGCTTGTTGCCCGATGACTACACGCCGCAGGACGGGCCGTTGGCCTCGAGGTTTCCGGAGGAGTTCCTCGCCCGCCTGACGGCGGACCCGGAATTTTTGCGCGAGTTTTTCCGGCAATTGCGCCCGGATGACTTTCCGCCCATGGCGCTGACCCGCCTCGGGCAACTTCTCGCGGCGCATCCGGACAAGTGGTCGGCCTATCGTTCGCTCATGCTGGCTTACGCGTTGGTCTACGACCAGCGTCCGCCGGCCTTCTGGCCGCACCATCAGGTCGCGGCCTCCGCGGTTCCGGCCATGGACGAACCCTTGGCCGGACGTTTCGGGTTTTACGTCCAACGCAACGACACGGGCAAACTCGACTACGACCTGCGGCGACTGTCCGCGGAGGAATTGAAGTTCGTCGTCGATGCGCCGGTCCCGCGGGCCGAGTTGGAGTGGGCCGCGAAGAACGTGAAATTCGGCCGCGCCCAGTTCGACCGCGCCTTCGGCTTCGTCTCCTACGACCAGCGCCGGGCTGAAGAGGGGGTCTTCGACTGGCCGCACGGTTCCTACCATCTTTCCGAGATCGCGCGCCTCGGCGGCATCTGCACCGACCAGGCTTATTTCGCCTGCCTCGCGGGCAAGGCGCGGGGGATTCCGACGATTTATTTCGCCGGGCAGGGGACGGATGGCGGCCACGCGTGGTTCGGCTACCTGCGTGGTCCGGACAAGTGGGAACTCGATGCCGGGCGGTTCCTCAACCAGAACTACACGGTCGGCCAGGCACTCGACCCGCAGACCTGGCTTCCCATCACGGACCACGAACTGGTCCAGTTTTCCGGCCGTGCCGTGCGTCAGCCCCATGTCGACGCCGCTCTCGGCGATCTGGCCATGGCGGAACTCTTGGCCCGCCGGGGCGACACGGCGGGACGGTTGGGCGCGGCCGGCAGTGCGGTGTATCTGGCGCCGGAAATGGTGGCGGCGTGGGAGGCGCAGGAAGATGCGCTGGCCGCCGCGGGGGACCGCGGGGCCTTGGGCCAGCTTTACGCCAAGGCGATCGGCAATTTCGGCCGCGAGGAAGACCTCAAGACGCGCTACCAAGCGCGCCTGGCCGATCTCGAGCGGGAGGGCGGGGATGTGCGGGTGGCCGAGCGGCTGGAGAACCGCATGATCGCGGACAACCGCCGCGAGCGCACCGACCTGAGCACCGCGGCGGCCGCGGAATCGTTGACCAGGCTCGTGGCGGCGGGCGACTATGACAAAGCCCTGCGGGAATACCGTTCGATGGCCCGGAAGCTGGCCGGTCCGGGGGGCGGGAACTTTTTCTACGACGTGGTGCGTCCTCTGGTCAGGCAACTGCGCGCGGCGGATCGCGGCAAAGATGCGCAGCGCGTGCTGCAGCAGGCCCGCCGCGAGATGGGCTTCGAAGCGGGCAGCATCATGGATCGCGAATTCCGCGAACTCGAGGCCGCTCAGTAGCGGATTTTGTCCGGCTTGGCCTCGTAGCGTTCCCACAGTCCGATCATCTCGTCGTGCAGGCACTGCGCGGCGGGGACGAGGCGCGAGGCGATCGGTTTGGCCAGGTCCTTGTAGATCGGCTGATCGTCGAATTGCCCGTAGCGGAGCGCGTCGGCGATGGTCGAGGCGTAGACCACGCGGTCGATCCTCGCCCAGAAAATGGCCCCCGCGCACATCGGGCACGGTTCGCCGGTGGTGTAGAGCGTGCAACCGGAGAGATCGAAAGTGCCGAGCTTTTTCGCGGCGGAGCGGATGGCTTCCATTTCGCCGTGCCACGTCGGGTCGTTCTCCGAGACCACGTGGTTGGACCCCTCGGCCATGATCTCGCCGTCTTTCACGATGACGCATCCGAAGGGGCCGCCGGTGCAGTCGACGAGGGCTGCCTTTTCGGCCAGCGCGATGGCTTGGCGCATGAACTTCTCGTCCCCCGCGTTGGTCCGGCGCGGGTCGTTCATGAGGCGGACGAGGCCCGCACGGCATCTTTTTCCCGGTCGCGTTTTTCCTCGAGCCGGCGGATTTCCGCGGTCAGTTGGCGCTGCAGTGTCCCGACCTCGTCGGGTTGCCCGGCGGCTTCCGCCTTGGCCATTTCACCGCGGAGGAGGAGTTCTTTGGCGGCAATGTCCGCCCGGCATTTGGCCTCGAGGGCGGCGATGCGTTCCTTCTGCTCGCCGGTCAATTGCAGCCCGGGGTTTTTCGCCTCGAGGCGTTCCATGGCGAGTTCGTAGGCGGATTTCACGGTGCAGACGGCTGGCCGGACCAGCCGGATCCGGTTATACCTAGCCCATGCCCATTGGTTTGTTGAGCACGGATTTCGACGGCACCTTGATCGGTCACGAGCCGGACGCGCGCACGGCCGCTTCCTTGGCCGGAGCGCTGGCCGACCTGCGGTCGCGCGGCGCGGTGTGGGCGGTCAACACGGGGAGGCAGCTGTGGTTCGCCCTCGAGGGGTTGGAGCACGCGCACTTGCCGCACGATCCCGACTTCGTCTTGAGCAGCGAGAAGGATATTTTCCGCCGCGCCGGGCAAGGGGACTGGGAGGCGTTCGGGGATTGGAATGCGCGGACCGAGGTGCAGACGACAGATCTTTTTCATCGGGCTCAGGGCGTGCTCGAGGCGATCAGCGCGATGGCGGAGGGCGGGGACGGCATCGAGATACTTTACGAGAACGGGCGCGTCGCGGGGTTGATGACGCCCGATCCGGCGACCATGGACGTGGTGGCCGCGCGCATCCGCGAGACGGCGGCCGAGGTGCCCGAGTTTTCTTTCAACCGCAACCACGTGTGGATGCGGTTCGCGCACCGCGAAATCCACAAGGGCTCGTCGCTGGCCGAACTGGCGCGCCTGCTCGGCATTCCGCGCGCGGAAGTGCTGGCCATCGGGGATCATCACAATGACATCCCGATGCTCGACGGCGCGGCCGCGGCCATGGTCGCGTGTCCGGCCAATGCGGTGGACGAGGTGAAGCGCGTGGTCCGGGCCGGTGGCGGTTATATTTCGCCGCATCCGTGGGGCGAGGGCGTGGCGGATGCCATCCGGCACTTCGCGGCAGCGGGGCAGTGACCGCGGGGCCTCAGTGGATGAGTCCCCAGCGTCCGACGAACGGCCAGTAAACGACGAGTCCGCGTCCCACCACGTTTTCCTCCGGCACGGGCCCGAAGAACCGGCTGTCGCTGCTGTGGTAGCTGTTGTCGCCGAGCGCGAAGTAGGAACCGGCCGGGACGGGGTATGCCTCGGCCGGCGAACCGAGGATGGGGAAAGTGCCGCCGCCCGCGCTGGAGTTGGCGTAGCCTTGGTAACCGTTCTCGGCGGACATGACACGCCGCAGGACGGGGAGGTCGGGGATTTGTCCGTCGATGTAGAGGTCCGGCGGGTCGATGCGCAGGGATTGTCCGCCGAGTCCGCCCAGGCGCTTGATGTAGTATTGCGAGCCCATGCCCGGCGCGATGTTGGCCTCGATGCGCGGGATGCCCGTGGTGCGGAAGACGAAAACATCGCCCAGTTCCGGGCGGACGAAATTGTAGGAGACCTTGTCGACGAACAATTGGTCGCCGGCATCGGCGTGTCCGCGCACCACGGGTTGGCCGGCGGCGAGGGGGCGTCCCGGCTGGATGCCGAAATCGCGCCGGACGACATCCATCGGGGCGGGCACGCGGTAGGTGCGGGTGCGGGTGATGATTTCGGTCGAGGTGAAAAAGTGGAACCGGTTGACCTCGCGCAGGCCGATGACGGTGTCATCTTCCTTGGCCGTGACATCGATGTAGGTGCGTCCGCGCAGGAGGAATTCGGCGGCGCGGACCAGCGGGTTGGGCAGCGGGTCGGCGGTCGGCGTGCCGGTCACGCCGTAAAGGGTCGGCTGCATCGAGCCGGTGGGGATTTTGAAAGGTTGGAGGAAATAGGCGCGCACGCCGAGGGCGATGACCAGGGCGACGAGGATGACCTCGGTGTTTTCGCGCAACCCGGCCAGCGGCGGGCGGGGCGCGGCCTGGTCGAAGAGCTCATGCAACCGGGCGGTCGCCTGCTCGATGCCGGTGCGCTCCCCTTTGCGCAGGTCGACCTGCAGGCGGGTGATGCGATCGTTCAGATCGACGATCTGTTTGGCCGGAAGAATATCGCGGCGGTAGCGCAGGAGTTTGCGCGCGGCGCGGAGCACGAGTTTCGCCTCTTTGCGGTAGCGGGGCGTGAGGAACAGCATGATCGGCCGCCCAGACTCGGGGGCCGGGGGGCAAAAGGCAATCCCGGGGACGGCATGACGGCTGGGCAGGCGGCGCGAAAAGCCCTTTACTGCCGGGATGAAGCTGCACCGCTCGATTTCGCTGGACCGTCCTTTGCTCGTCGTCGCCTTGGAAGAGGAGGCGCGGCATTTGCACGTCGAGGAATGGCCGGTCTTGGTCACCGGGGTCGGCAAACTCTGCGCCGCCTCGGCTTTGTCTGCCGTGCTCGCGCGGCAACGCCCCTCGCGGATCATCAATCTCGGCACGGCGGGGGCGCTGCGCGGGGAGTTGCGCGGCACGCAGGTGGTCGGACGCGTGGTGCAGCACGATTTCGACGACGAGGGGATCTCGGTCCTGACCGGGGAGCATTTCGGTCCGGCCATCGATCTCGGCCCGGACGGTCCGGTGCTGGCCTCGGGCGACGTTTTCATCGACGGCGGCCCGTCGCGCGCGCGGCTGGCCGCGGTGGCTGATCTGGTCGACATGGAAGGCTATGCCGTGGCCAAGGTGGCCCGCGATTTCGGTCTCGACGTGACCCTGGTCAAAGAGGTCAGCGACGAGGCGCAGGACGGCGCGGGCCGGACGTGGCGCGAGGCGGTGGACGAATGCGCGGAGCGGTTGGGCCGGTGGGTGCGGCACGAGTTGCGCGCTTGACGGCGCGGGGCGGGGCAAGGACGTTCGGACGCGATGCAAATCGACGCTTACACCCGCATTGTTCTCACCGTCATCGCCGGTTGCCTTGTTTACATGGTGGCCAAAGACCTCACGTTCGTGCCGGAAGCGCGCGCGCAGGAAGCCGCGGCCGTCACGCCGGTCAACATCGTGCAGATTGCCGGCTCGCCGGTCACCGCGCCGCGCGACAGCAACTTCCAAGCCTCGCTGCCGGTGCGCGTGCTGGATTGAGTGTTCCGTGATGGAGACGGCGGTCTCCGGGATCATCACCGGGGTTGCGCGAAGACTCGCCACGATGATCTTGCCATGTCCGACCTGACCGATCTTTACCAGGAGATCATCCTGGACCACAGCAAGCGTCCGCGGAACTTCCGCGTCATCGCCGACTGCACCTGCGCGGCCGAGGGGCACAATCCGCTGTGCGGCGATGAAGTGAAGGTCTTTGTGCAGATCGACGACGGCCGGCTGTCCGATGTTGCCTTCCAAGGCCAAGGCTGCGCCATTTCGCGCGCCTCGGCTTCGATGATGACCGGCAAAACCATCGGCCGCACGGCGGAGGAAGCCCGGGTGGTGGCGGCCCGCGTCCGCGACATGCTGCTCGGATCCGCCCCGGAGCCGCCGCGCGAGCTGGGCGATCTGGCCGCTTTGTCCGGCGTGCGGCAATTCCCCGCGCGGATCAAATGCGCCATGCTGCCGTGGCATGCGCTCGAGGCGGCTTTGGACGGGAAGGGTTCGGCTACCACGGAGTGAAGTCCGGCCCGCTCTTTACCCGAGGGGCGCGGAGCGGTAAGCAAAGCGCCATGCAAGTTTATCCTTCGGAGTGCGTCTTGCCTGGTCGTGCCGTGCTCGGCGAGGGGGCGTGCTGGTTCGCCGACGAGCAGCGGCTTTACTGGGTGGACATCCTGCGCTGCGAGGTGCACCGGTTTGATCCGGCGACGGGGCGAGATGAGGTGCGCAAGACGCCGTGTCATGTGTCATTGGTGCAGCCGACGACGCGGGGGGATCTGGTGCTGGGGACGCGGGACGGGATTGCGCGGATGGATTTCGAGAGCGGGAAGTTTTTCCTGCTCTGCGATCCGGAGGCGGAGGTGCCGGGGAATCGTTTCAATGACGGGAAGCCGGATCCGCGTGGGCGGTTGTTTGCGGGGACGATTGCTTATGACGGATCGGACAAAAAAGCGGCGTTGTGGCGGATCGAGCCGGATTTGAGTTGTACCAAATTGATCGATCGCGTGGGGAATTCGAACGGGTTGGGGTGGTCGCCGGACCGGAAGACGTTTTATTGGACGGACACCAAGACGGGCTGCGTGTTCGCCTTCGACTATGACATAGCCACCGGGGACATCGCCAATCGCCGCACGGTCGTGGAAGTCGACAAGGCGATGGGGCGTCCGGACGGGCTGACGGTCGATGCGAAGGGTTTTCTTTGGACCGCGTTGTGGGACGGCCACGGGGTGGCGCGGTGGAATCCGGACGGCGGGGCGATGGTCGCGAAGGTGGAATGCCCGGCGGCCAATGTGACCTGTCCGTCGTTCGGAGGTCCGGGCCTCGATGTTCTCTACTTCACCACGGCGCAAAAGGGACGCGACGAGGCCGAGCCATCACCCGAGCCGGAGGCGGGGAATCTTTTCGCGGCGCGGGTCGGGGTGCAGGGACTGCCGGGATTCGCCTTCGCGGGGTAGGGGGTCCCCGGTTCAGGGTTGCCGCTCGACCACGATCTCCTGCAGCACCTCGAGCAATTCACGCTCGGCCACCACCGGATCGGTCTCGCCAAGGAGGGCGATTTGCAGGGACGCCATGCCTTTGTGCCGGTTGCCCTCGAGCACGCCGAGCAGTTTCTGCATGCGGTAGCTGACATCAGTGCGCATCAGGCCCGAGGACAGCACGCCAGCGTCTCGGTAGCCGTTGTCGAAGACAAAAAGCAGATAGAACATGCGGCTCCCGTCGCGGATTGTGTAGATCTGGTAGGGCAGAAGAATGCTTCCGAAATCCGCGAAGCGCACCGGCGACTTCCCGTCGATCGTGCGCCCGACCGCGCCCTGGCACCAGTCCGGCGAATGCGGTTCGCCATCGCTGCTACTTTTGCCCGGCAGCCAGCGCATGTAGATAAGGTCCACCGCCCGTCCGCCCGGGCGGGTCCATCGCCGCAGAATCCCCGAATCGTAGCGCAAGGTGCGGGCATAGACTTCGGCCAGCGGCTCCTCGAACACGCCGGTCGCGGGGGGCGCGAGGGTCCATGTATCCGCCGGCCCACGCAGACTCTCCCGCCACCGATACCAGGATTCGCAGGAGAGGAAAAGGATGGCCACGGCGCAGAGGGCGGCGACGGCCACCGGCACGATCCCGCGCCCTGCAACCGGCGGGGGGACTGGGGCGGGCGGAAGCACGCGCGTGGCGCCCGGCAACCGCTGCAGGGCTTGGCTCAGGGCCCAGAGGAAGCCCATCGAGACGACCAGGATGGCGAAGCCGGCCGGGTCGTGCCATTGATCGAGGACGCCGACCCCGCCCTGCAGGGCGGCGAGGCAAAGGATGAGCATGCGGCTGATGTTGAGGAGATAGGCCACGACGATGCCGGCCACCGCGAGGAGAACCCGCCAACCGAAGCGGAAACCGAACCACTCGCCGAAGAGCAGGGCGGCCATGAGGCTGGATTGGAAGGAGCGCACGCCGCTGCACGCGTCGTCCACCCCGAGCACACCGGTGTCGATCTCGATATTGTTGCCCTGCACATGGGCGAGGATGCCGCCGAGGTTGAGCAGGACCCCGGTGATGCGGGCGCCGAGCATGCTCAGTTCGAGGGTCAGCCACTTCTCGAAATCGAGGGGCCAAGGCACGGCGGTGAGGGTGAAGAAGAAGGCGAAGGCGAAGTGGCGCAGCCACGGCGCGCCGCCGGCCAGGCGCGAGAGGAGCAAACTCGCCGCAAAGGTGGCCAAAGCGAAGATCCACATCATTGGCCGCCACCCCGGCGAGGATTCCAGGATCAGGTTGGCCCCCGCGGCGGGGACCCAGAGGGCGGCGAGCAACAAAGCGGTTGGCCACAGACGACGGGGCGGGGCGGGTTCCGGCCGCCGCGACCAGCGCTCGGCGAAGATCCACCCGGCGAAGAGCGGCACCATCCATCCGTGGGAATACTGGTCGTCGGTCTCCCAGACAAAGGCCAGACGGTAGAACAAAGCAAACCAGATCGCCGCCAGCGCCGCGAAAAAAAGCCAGGAGGTGCGGCGGGCGTCAGTGGGAGCGGAGGTCGTCACCGCGGCAACATAGCGCGCCAGCCGCCGCGGCCAAGGCCAATTCCCTCCGTCCGCCGCGTCTGCCTTCTTGACACCTTGGGCTCTCTCGACGATTAGACAGTGCTAATAACGGTCCATGACCTTCTCCGTGCCATTCGGCTCTGTCGCCCGCTCGCTTGCCGCCGCCTGTTTGTTTCTGTCGGCGGTTGTCTTGTCGCGTGCCCTAGCCGAGGAGTCCGCGCCACGCAACCTGCTCAATCCGGAGGATGCGGAAATCATCGCAGCTCCCTCGGACCGTCCGGCCAAATTGCTCGAAGGAGGCTTCGACCTCCCGGCCGACGAGTTGGCTGGCGCGGTCTATGCTTTCAAGCGTCCGTCCGAGATCAGCACGGTCCGTCTCTTCATCGAGGCGAGCAGTCCGCAGAATATCAAATCGCTGGAAATCCTCGCGGCCGATTCGCCGGTCGGACCGTTCGTTCCGGTGGCCAGCGCGGGCGAGACGATCAATCTCAAAATGTTCAAGCTGGGCGGATGGCAGGAATTTTCCTTCGCCCCGGTGCGCCTCACGCACTTCCAGATCCGGGCGGTTTCGCACGGGCACGCTTGGGTGCGGATCGGTCTCGACGGGCAAGAGAACGGACTGCAATTGGTCGGCCGCACGGATGAACCGCCCGCGGATCCGTCCGCCAGCGCCGCTCCCGAGGCCGAGCCGGCGAAAGACACCGCGGCCTCCGCACAGCCATGACCCGCCAGCGCTCCTCATTTTCCTGGCGCCCCGATTCGCTGGCTAGGCGCTGGTGGTCGGAATTCCGCCGCAAGCGCACGGACCTCCCATGGTTCAAGCGCATACGCCGGCGCTTCCTGCTCTGGCTGCCCATCGTTGTGCCCGCGATCCTTATTCTGGGCGGACTCTCGGCTTACGTGGGCGTGGGTCTCCGCGCGCGCTACTTGGCTTCCGAAGGCATGCGCAGCGTTTCCAACGATGCTTTCGAGCGCGGCTACCGTCAGATCATGGTGGCCCAAAGCCTGCGTCCCGGCGACCCGGTCGTGCACCGCGCTTGGGTCTACGTGCGCAGCCGCACCGGCGAGGCGTCCATGCTCCCCGAGTGGGAGGCGCTGGCTGCTGACGGACAACTCACCCCGCTCGAAGCCAAGGAGTATGCGCGACTGGCGGTCACCACCGGCACCGAGGCAAAATCCACCGAGGCCATCGGCCTGCTCGAATCCCTTGGCGAGCCGGCCTACGCTTCCGGCTTGCGGGCCGCGCTCAATGCCCAACGGGGCGACTATTCCAACGCCATTGCCCAGGCCCGCGCGGCCGTGGCGGGCGGTGGCGATGACGCGCTCCGGCTCGACCTCCTCCGCTACCTCTGCATCCGCTACGGCTCCTCGCTCAAGCGCCCGCGTTTGCTCAACGAGGAGGACGAACAGGCCTTGGCCGAAATCATGGAGGTCACCGAGAGCCTGCGCGGGACCGAATTCCATTCGCAAGCCTTGGCGAGGGTTCTGCCGGACATTCCTGTCCCCCGCAGCACGGCGTGGACCTGGGCGCAGGAGGCGTTTCAGGACCGCACCGCGGAGAACCTCGCGCTCCTGCCTGCAGCGGACATCGCCATCGAGTCCGGGGTGCAGGATCCCTCGGTCCTCGCCGACGAATTCGAGCCGGTCTTCGCCCGGGCAACGCTCGAACGCCGTGCCGCCTTCGCCACCTGGCTCAACCGCTACCGCCGCTCCGACTTGGTTCCCGCCCTGCTCAGTCCCGAGGAAGCGGTCAGCGATCCCATGGCCTTCAGTGCCCGGGCCGAAGCGCTCTTCAATCTGGGCCAATGGCCGGCTCTCGAGGAAATGAGCACCA
>JBBECM010000048.1:0-4856 GCA_040881855.1 Chthoniobacterales bacterium
CGGTCGGCAAGCAGGGGGTCATTTTCATGGGCAGCACGGACGCCCTCAAGGAACATCCGGAAATCTTCCGCAAGTGGTTCGGCAAGGTTATCCCGACCGGCGACAATAAATTCAGCGCGCTGAACAGCGCCGTCTTCAGCGGCGGTTCGTTCATCTACGTCCCGCCCGGCGTCAAGGTCACCCATCCGCTGCAGGCTTACTTCCGCATCAATGCGGAAAACTTCGGACAGTTTGAGCGAACTCTCATCATCGCCGACGAAGGCGCCGAGGTCACTTATATGGAAGGCTGCACCGCGCCGAAGTTCGACACGGCCACGCTGCACAGCGCCGTCGTCGAGTTGGTTGCGCTGAAGGGTGCGAAGATCCAATACATCACGGTGCAAAACTGGTCGAACAACGTCTTCAACCTCGTGACCAAGCGCGGCTTGGCCATGGAGGACGCCGAGGTCAAGTGGATCGACTGCAATATCGGCTCGCGTCTGACCATGAAGTATCCGGGCGTGGTGATGAAAGGCCGTGGCGCGCGCGGCGAAGTGATTTCCATCGCGCTGGCCGGCGACGGACAACACCAGGACACCGGAGCGAAAATGATCCACGCGGCGGATGACACGACAAGTAACATCGTGTCGAAGTCGATCAGCATCGGCACCGGCCGCTCCACTTACCGTGGCATGGTCAATGTGCCGCGCCACCTCAAGGGCTGTAAAAACAACACGGAGTGCGACGCCTTGCTGATCAACTCCAACAGCCGCACCGACACCTACCCGGCCATCACCGTGCGCGGCACGGGCAATGCCTGCCAGCACGAGGCCAGCGTCAGCCAGGTCAGCGAAGAGCAAATCTTCTACATGCAGCAGCGCGGCATGACCGAGGCGCAGGCCATGAGTCTGAGCGTGAATGGGTTCATCAACGATCTCGTGCGCGAGTTTCCCATGGAATACAGCGTCGAGCTGAAGCGTCTCATCGATCTGGAGATGGAAGGCTCGGTCGGCTGAGTGGGCGGGAGTTCCGGCAATGATTATGGCAACTGCACCCGTTTCCGGCGTCCCCTTGATGGACGGCGCCTTGGTCGAGGGCCAATGGCCTGAATGGTTCGCCGCCTTGCGCCAGCGCGGTTGGGATGATTTCCAAAAACTTCCGGCCCCCGCCGCGAAGGACGAAAAATGGCGCTTCTCCAACGTCAAAGCCCTCGCGCTGGACGGCTTCCGCTACCCCGGCGCAGTGGGCGATGCCGCCGCGCTGGTCGAACGTTCGACCGGACTCGGTGAATCCGCCGCCCGCTTCGTCTTCGGCAACAACCGTCTGCTTTCCGCCACCGCGCCCGCCGCGGATCTGGTCAAAGCAGGTCTGGTCGTCATGACCATCGAAGAGGCCGCGACCAAGCACGCCGACCTCGTGGAGAAACATTTCATGGCGCAGGAAACCAAGCTCGGCTCGGCCAAATACGCCGCTCTGCACCGCTCCGGCCCGGTCAATGGTGTCTTCATCCGCGTGCCCAAAGACCTCGAAGTGCCGCACCCCATCGAAATTTTCCACTGGGTCGAAGGTGCAGAGGCCGCCGTCTTCCCGCACACACTGGTCATCTGCGAGCGCTACAGCAAGGCCACCGTTGTCGATTGCTTCCGCAGTGCGGATGACGCCCCGGCCTTCGCCTGCGGAGTCAACGACCTCGTCGTGGAGGAGAGTGCCAAGCTCAACTACGTCGGCGTCCAGCAATGGGGCCCGGCCACCACCGCATTCCATCTCAACTCCACCACGGTCGGACGCGAGGCCGCTTGCCTCGGCATGCAGGTCAACCTCGGTGGCAAATTTGTCCGCAACGAGAACTACAGTCGCATGGTTGCCGAGGGCGCGCGCAGCGACATGCTCTCGGTCAATATCGCCGCCGGCGACCAGACGATCGACCAGCGCACCTTCCAGGACCACGCCAAACCGAACGCGACGAGCGACCTGCTCTACCAAAACGCCCTGACCGGCAAAGGTCGCACCGTTTTCTCCGGCGTCATCCGCGTCGAACCCGGCGCGCACAAAACCGACGCGTATCAGAAGGTCCGCAACATCGTCCTGAGCGACGATGCCGAAGCCAACAGCATGCCCGGTCTGGAGATCGAAGCGGATGACGTCCGTTGCACCCACGGCGCAACCACCGCACAGGTCGACGACCGCGAGCTGTTCTACCTGCTGGCCCGCGGCATCCGCCCCGAAGCCGCGCAACAATTGCTCGTCATGGGTTTCTTCAACACGGTTCTCGATCGCTTGCCCGATGCCCGACTCCGCGGCCACATCGAGAGCTTGGTCGAAGCCCGGCTGAGCGCAGCCCTGCGCAGTTAGGAGTGGCGCGGCATCGCGGCGCACCAGCTTCCCGCCGGCCGGTGAGCGACGATCGCTTCAGTTGGTGTCCCGTCCGGAAATGGTCTGTCCAAGGCAAGCTCTGACGGACCGCGGACAAAGCATGGACTTTCTGCAGAAAGTCCATGAAACGGTTTGCCGGCGCCGACCGACTCTGGACAACGAGGGTCCCAGGGAACACGCCGCCGGTTGGTGCCGCGGGGGTCAGTTGCCGTCCAAGCCTTGGCCGGGGAAGCCGGCGGGGAGCTTCTCGGCCAGCATTTTCTCGAACAGTTCGTTCAGCGCGCTGGCGGGGAGGCGGAGGGTCTTCTGGTTCTCGGCCGGTTCCCAAGCGGTGGGCGGCAGCTTGGCGGCGAAGTTCATCTTTTCCACCTCGACCTCCAGCGAGTAATCGGCGCCTTGCACCGTCACCCGCCGCGGCTGGTATTCGCTGTTGATCCACGCGCGGGCATCGAAGTCCTCTGCTTTGATCGATTTTTTCAACTCGGGCATCAGGGCGAACTTCATGCCGCGGTGCGGTGCACCCGCCACCTCTTCCGTGCCCAAGTCCTGCACGTCGAAGACCACCGGCAGAAAGACGAGCATCTGCGGATCGAGGGCCAGCGGGATGAGCGGGGGAGAATCCGCGTCGGGCGAGGTCTGGTCCACATCGATGCCGGCCCCGCGGGCCAACGTGCGCATCGTTTCGACCGGGGCGGCCCAGAGTTCTTTGCCGGCACGGCAGGCTGTGAGGACCATGCCGTTGTAGGCCAGATCGACGCGCAGGTGATCCGGTGCCTGGACGGCCAGCCGCAGTTTCATCCCGCGCGCGGCGGCCAATCGACCGGTGGCCTCCCCGACGGAACACTCGGCGACCATCGCGCCGGGTTGTCCGGCCGCGCCGCCGAAGACGGACGAGGCGATCGGGGCCAGCGCTTTGGCAAAGACATCGTAGATTTCCCCCTCGGCACCCTGGCCCGCCGGCGCCGCGAGAAAGAACGCGGCGAGGCATCCCGCGATCTTGCCTGCCTGCCGGCGGCTTCTAATATGCAGCGTCATGCCCTTGCCCGTCGCGCTTGGTTTTCTCGCCTCCGGCGGGCTGGTCTTCGCCTTCCAGGAAACGAGTTTCTCCGGGCTGGCCATCATCGCTGCCTTGTTCATTGCCTCGATTTTCAGCTGGTCGGTCATGATCACGAAGTTCCGCATGATCCGCTTTGCCCGCAAGCAAACCGAGCGCTTTTTCGCCATTTTCCGCAAGAATCGCCAGCCGCTGCACATTTACGAGACGGGACTGACCTTCGAGGGTTCGCCGGCCTACGCGGTTTACCGCGCGGGATGCGAGGAATTGACTTTCCAGATGCTCGGTTCGACCGAAGTGGACGATACCTTCGGCGCGCGGGTGGAAGTGGCCGACCGGATCAGCCCGGCGCAAATGCGCGCCGTTTCCGTGGCCATGGAACGCGCGGTCGGTGAATCGGGTCTGCGCATGGAATCCCAGATGATCATCCTCGCCACCGCGGTCAGCGGTTCACCCTTCCTCGGATTGCTCGGCACGGTTTGGGGCGTGATGGACACCTTCAGCGGCGTGGCCATGGCCGGCACGCCCAATCTCGCGGCCATGGCGCCGGGCGTTTCGGCCGCCTTGCTCACCACAGTGGTCGGCCTGCTCGTCGCCATCCCCGCCATGTTCGGCTACAACTTTCTCGTCACCAGCCTGCGCTCGTTGATTGTCCAGACGGACAACTTTGCCGCGGAGTTGGCCTCGGATTTCGAGCACCGCTTCGTCAACTACGAGCGGCAAACCTGAACCATGCGCCGCTACTCGGATAAACAGGCGCTGACCACGATCTCGGAGATCAATGTCACGCCGCTGCTCGATCTGGCCTTCGTGTTGCTCATCATTTTCATGATCACCACGCCGCTTTTGGAGAACAGCATGGACCTCATCGTGCCGACGAGCGAAGCGGCCGAGGGTGCGGTCGATCCGTCGAAAGTGCTGACCGTTTCGATCGACAAAAACGACGTGATCAAGCTCGACAAAGAAGAAATCACCTTCGGGCAACTCGAGGACAAACTCACCGCCCTGCGCGCGGCGGATGCGCAGACCGCCGTGGTGGTCCGTCCGCACCGCGACCTCCCGGTGCAGCGGTTTATTTCGGTTATGGACGTGATCGCCCGCGCGGGTATCACCAAGGTCGGTGTGATGACACGTCCCGAAGGGACCTGACGCGTCATGGGGGAACCCCGCTTCCGGTGGACCATGGCCGGCGTGGCACTGCTTCACGCCGTGCTCATCGGCCTGCTCATCTGGTGGAGCCTGCGCGAGATCCGGAATCCGCAGGTCACCTGGATGAGCCCGGCCGATTTTTTGCCGCCGGAGGAGGAAGAAGACGATCCGCCGCCCACGCCGACGCCCGATCCAGCCAAGCCGCGCGACGAACCCGAACCGGCGGAAACCCCGCTGACGGCCAAGAGCGAGATCCCGCTGCCCACCCCGACGCCGACGCCCACTCCCGAGCCGACCCCGA
>JBBECM010000049.1:0-4849 GCA_040881855.1 Chthoniobacterales bacterium
ACTTTCTCCTCCGCGTGCGCACCGAGATGCATTTCATCAACAAGCGCCCGATCGATTCGCTCACTCTTTACCTGCAGGGGCAAGTGGCCACGCGACTGGACTACCCGCAAAAGCACATGCTGGCCCGCGTCGAGGCCTTCATGCGCGATTACTACCAGCACACGCGGGACATCCATCGTATCACCTCGACCGCAGTGCACCGCATGGTGCCGGAACTCAAGCCGGCGCGTTCGGGCGGACTGCTCGGACTCTTCGCACCGGCGGCGGAGCGGACGGAACGCTTCGACGGATTTCACGCCAAGGACGGTCTGCTTTACGCCGATTCACCTTCGGTCCTCACCCAGGACCCGCCACGTCTCATGCGCCTCTTCCAACACGCGCAGGTGCGCGGACTCGATCTTTCGCCCGAACTCCACGATCTCATCCGGGGCCGGCTCAAACTCGTTGACCGCACGTTCCAATATTCCCGCGCCGTCCGGGAGGTTTTCCTCGCCATCCTCTCGCGCAAAGGCCGCGTCGGACCCATCCTGCGCATGATGCACGAAACGGATTTTCTCGGGCGTTACCTCCCGGAATTCGGACGTCTCACCTGCCTTGTGCAGCACGAATTTTTTCACCGCTACACGGCCGACGAGCACACGTTGGTCTGCATCGACAAATTGGACAACCTCATCACCAGCGAGGACTCGAAATTCACCGGCTACCGCGATCTTTTCCAAGAGAATGACGATCCGGCCACGCTGTATCTTGCCCTCCTCATGCACGACACGGGCAAGGCCGAACACCGCCGTCACCACGAGGAAGCCAGTGCCATGATGGCCACCCGGGTGGCCAAGCGCCTGCAGCTTTCGGCCGAGCAACGCCGCGCCCTCATCATGCTGGTCGATAACCACGGGCTCCTCTCCAAAACCGCCCAGTCCCGCAACCTCGAGGACACCGCGACCATTTCGCATTTCGCCGATATAATCCAATCCGTCGAAGACCTCGACGCCCTCATGCTCATCACGCTGGCCGATGGGCAGGGCACGAGCGACACCAGTTGGTCGGATTGGAAAGAAGGCCTCGTCTGGCAACTTTACCGCTCGGCCCAATCCTACCTCGGGGAAGGTGCCACCTACTTCGAGAAACGACGCATCGACTTCGAGGAGCTGAAAAGCGACGTCCTGCGCAAACTCGCCGCCGACTACGGTGACGAAGCCACCGCTCATTTCACCCACATGCCGGAACGCTACTTCCGCACCTTCACCGCATCGGAAATCGCCGGCCACGTGCGCATGTTCCGCAAATTTTTCGAGACCCAAACCAAGGAAGAGGCCGGCGGGGTTTGCCCTGTGGTCAAATGGATGCACCATCCCGAGCAGGGACACAGCGAGGTCCTGCTCTGCGGCTGGGATCATCCCGGGCTGATCGTCCGGATCTGCGGCGCCTTCCTCGCCGCGCAGAGCAACATTCTCAGCGCCGACATCCACACTCGCGGGGACAATCTCGTCCTCGACATCTTCCGGGTCTGCGACGCCAAGCATCTTCCGGTGGCCAACGAAAAAGACCACCGGCTTTTCGAGCGCCTCCTCGACGAGGCGTTGCAGGACCCGGATTTCGATTTCGGCCCCCACTTGGCCAAGTCGCGCGCCCGCGGCGGTTACCGCATGTCACAGGAAGCCGATATACCCACCCGCATCACGGTGGACAACCGCAGTCATCCGTCCTTCACCATCGTCGATCTGGAAACCCCCGACCGCATGGGTCTCCTCTACGAGCTTTTCGCGGTGCTCGACCGGCAGGATCTGAATCTCGAACTGGCGCGTATCACCACGGAGAAAGAAGTCGCCATGGACACCTTTTATCTCAGCCGGGCCGAGGATGGATCCAAAATTTCCGATGACCGCCACGTACGCGAGTTGCAGCGCGCCCTGCACGACGCCGCGACCACCGAGGCAACGGCACCCGTGACATGACGCGCCACTGGCCGCGACTGCTCATCCGTCAGGTCCTGCGCCACGCCCGGCGCCACAAACTCCTCGCCGCGCTCAACATCGCCAGCGTCGCCCTCGGAGTCTGCGTCTTTTTGGCCATCATGATCGCCAACCACAGCGCGAACCGTTCGTTCCGCGCCGGGGTCGAGCTTCTCGCCGGCAAAGCGAACCTCGAAGTGCGCGGACCTCTCGACGAAACGCTCTTCCCCGCGCTGGCCAAAATCCCCGGTGTGTCCGCCGCCACGCCCGTCGTGCAGGGTATCCTCACCCTTCCTGATCATCCCGGCGAATATCTCCGCATCCTCGGCGTCGACCCTTTCACCAACCCGCCCTTTGAAACCTTCCGCATGGTCTGGCCGGACGGTGCGCCGGTCGATGTCGAGGCATGGTTGGGCGAACGCCATGCCATCGCCCTGACCCGGGAATACGCGGAAAAACTCGGACTCAAGCAGGGCGATGTTTTACGCGTCAACGCCAACGGCCGCCCCGCTGCCCTCCGCGTCCGTTTCGTCCTGCAACCCGACGACCCCGCGGCCCTCGCCGACCTCCGTTCGGCCTCGATGGATATCGGATGGGCCCAGGAGCTTCTCGGCACGGCCGGGCGGCTCGACTCGGTGCAAATCCTCCTGGCCGAAGACGCAGACCCCGCCACGGTCACTGCCGCAGCACGCCAATTTCTGCCCGCCGACATCATCGTTGCCGCCCCACAACAACGCAGCGAGCAGATCGGAAAAATGCTCTCCAGTTTCCAGCTCAACCTCACCGCCCTCAGCCTCGTCTCGCTCCTCGTCGGCATGTTTCTCATCTACAATACGGTCTCCGCTTCGGTCCTGCGCGCACGCCGCGAGATCGGCATCCTCCGCGCCATCGGCACCTCACGCCGCGAGATCCGTCTCCTCTTTCTTGGCGAAGCGCTTGTCTTCGGTCTTCCGGGAATTCTCCTCGGCATCCTCGCCGCTTTTCCCTTGGCCGCGATTCTCGTCGGCGCGGTGGGCGAAACGGTCAGCTCGCTCTACGTGCTGGTCAGTATCGAAAAGCTCGCCGTCACCCCGCGGCAAATCGCCGCGGCCGCGCTGGCCGGACTTGTCTCCGTCCTCGCCGCCGCGTGGATTCCCTCGGGCGAAGCGACCAAAGTCCAAGTGACCCGCGCCCTTCACCTCGGCACCGCGATGGAGCACTACGCCACCGTGCCCCGCCGTTGGCTGCTCTATGGAATCATCGCTCTCGCCTTTGCTTTCGCCGCCTCGTGGTTCGCCCTGCACACCGGCCCCGCGCTACTCGGGTTCGCTGCGGCATTTCTGGTCATCATCGGCTTCGCTTTCCTCGTCCCCGCCGTCACTGCCACGACCGGACGGCTCGTCTCGCCGCTGGTCGATCTACTCCCGCGCGGCACCGCGTGGCGGCTTGCCGCGCGCAATCTGGTCCGCGCCATGCACCGCAACTCCCTCACCATAGCCGCGCTCATGGCCGCCATTGCCATGACCGTCGGCGTCTCCGTGATGATTTATTCCTTCCGCGCCAGCGTGGACACCTGGATCAACCGCACCATTCAAGCCGACCTCTTTGTCACCCTCGCCGCAAACGAAGTGACCGGATTCCAGACCACGATCCCCGACGAGGTGATAGCGTGGCTGGAAGACCATCCGCTGGTCGAATCCGTCGATACCTTCCACGAAAAGCGCGTCCCTTTCGGCGAGGAGCAGGTTTTTCTCGGTGTTATCCGCGGACGCATGCGCGGCGAGCTGGAATTCACCGGCGGCGAGAGCGAAGCCAAAGGACAACTCCTGCGCACCCCGGGTTATGTTGCGGTCAGCGAGAGTTTTTCCCGGCGTCACCAAGTCACTGCCGGCGACACCATCACGTTGACCGCCCCGGACGGTCCGCAAGTCTTTCGCGTGGCCGGTGTTTATCTCGACTACACGCGCGATCAGGGGGTCATCTTGATCGACCGCGACAACTACACCGCACACTGGCCCGCCCCCGGCGCCCATACCGGCGGCGTCCATCTGCACGACCCGGCGCAGGCCGATCTCCTCGGCACGGAAGTGCGGGAAAAATTTGGACGCGACACCGAATACGCCATCTACTCGAATGCCTCGTTGCGCCAGCGTATCTTCGAAATTTTCGATCAGACCTTCGCCGTCACCTACGTCCTGCGCAGCATCTCGGTGATCGTCGCCGTCCTCGGCGTGTCGCTCACTCTCACAACCCTCGTGACCGAGCGCGAACGCGAGATCGGCATCATGCGGGCCATCGGCGGCTCCCCGGGGCAAGTCCGCCGTGCCTTCATCGCCGAGTCCGCCCTGATCGGTCTTCTCGCCAGTATCGTCGGCCTCGCCGCCGGCGCCTGTCTCGCCATGGTCCTCACCTGGGTGGTTAACCTCGCCTTCTTCGGTTGGACCGTGCAGCTCCGCTACCCATGGGACCTCATGGCCTGGACTCCCGTCTGGATCATCGCCGCCGCCGCCCTCGCCGGTCTCCTCCCCGCTATCCGCGCCGCGCGCATTGCACCGGCGATCGCGCTCCGCTCGGAGTAACGGAAGTAAGGCAATACCGGAAACCAGGGGCAACGGGCGCGAAGAGAGCTCTCACCGCATCATCGTCGCCGCCCGGATAGTTCAATTGCTCGGCGGCCTGGCGAAGGAAAAAGGCGTCCTGCGGGGTCGCGGAATCGGCTCATATTAGCTTGATTAATGAGCCGATTATTCCTCCTAATCGGCTCGTGACTTGGCATTGGCAGCGTCCGGACTGGCCCCGGTTCCGCTATGATCTACGGGGCTCGGAACCGGAATTGCTGGCGTTCGCGCAGAGAAGCGGCGAGCTGCAGGGCACATGGCGCTTGCTGCCGGAGGAGGCGCGAGACGAGGCACTCGTCG
>JBBECM010000050.1:0-4804 GCA_040881855.1 Chthoniobacterales bacterium
GCCAGGGTTTGCGGATGACGAGTTTGCCGCCGATGTTGGGTCCGACTTCTTTGCCCTTGTCGTCCACGATGGCGGCGTCGATGCCGAAGAAGGGAAGGGTGGCCGTTCCCGGCTTGGTTGGCGTCGCGCCGGGGAGCGGCGAGATCATGATGGCACCGGTTTCGGTTTGCCACCATGTGTCGACAATGGGACAGCGTCCGCCGCCGATTTTTTGGTGATACCACATCCAGGCCTCGGGATTGATCGGTTCGCCCACCGTGCCAAGAAGGCGCAGCGAGGAGAGGTCGTATTTGTCGACCCACTCGTCGCCCCACTTGATGAAGGCGCGGATGGCGGTGGGCGCGGTGTAAAAGACCGTGACTCCGTAGTTCTGGATGATGCGCCAGAAGCGGTCCGGGTCGGGCCAGTTCGGCGCGCCCTCATACATCAGGCACGTCGCGCCATTGGCCAGCGGTCCGTAGACGAGGTAGCTGTGACCCGTGATCCAGCCGACATCGGCGGTGCACCAATAGATGTCGTCCTCGCGCAGATCGAAAATGTATTTCGTGGTGGAGGCGGTTTGCGTGAGGTAGCCGCCGCTGGTGTGGAGGATGCCCTTGGGTTTTCCGGTCGAGCCGCTGGTGTAGAGGATGAAAAGCGGATGCTCGCTGTCGTGGTGGACAACAGGACAGTCGGCGCTGACGTATTCCAGCTCGCGGTGCCACCAGACATCGCGTCCTTCCTGGATATGGATCTCGTTGTTGGCCCGCTTGAGGACGATCACCTTCTTGATCGTGGTCTGGCCAGCCAGGGCGGCATCGACATTGTGTTTGAGCGGGACGATGGCGCCGCGGCGGAAGCCGCCATCGGCCGTGACCACGCAGGTCGCGCCGCAGTCGGCGATACGGTCGCGGATGCTGTCCGCACTGAACCCCCCGAAGATGACCGAGTGCACCGCACCGATGCGCGCGCAGGCCAGCATGGCGATGGCGGCCTCGGGGACGAGCGGCATGTAGATGATGACGCGGTCGCCTTTTTTGACCCCGTTGCGTTGGAGGACATTGGCGAAGAGGCAGACTTCGCGGTGGAGTTGTCCGTAGGTAAGGGTGCGTTTTTCCCCGGGTTCACCTTCCCAGATGATGGCCGCTTTGTTTTTCCGGTTGCTGGTCGCGTGGCGGTCGACGCAATTTTCCGCGACATTGATCGTGCCGCCGTCGAACCAGCGGGCGAAGGGGGCTTTCCATTGCAGGACGGATTTCCATTTGCGGCCCCATTGGAGTTCGGCCGCTTCCTTGGCCCAGAATTTTTGCGGATTTTTGACCGAAGCGGCGTGCAGGCGTTTGTAATCCGCCATGCTTTTGCAACGCGCTTTTTTGCTGAATTCGCGCGGGGGTTTGATGATCCGGTTTTCGACGAGGTGGGATTCGATGTTCTGGCTCATGGGGATGGTCGGGGGGAAGCAGAGTGTGCCGAACGCCCGCGGCGGCTCACAACCGAAAAAGATCCGGTTGCTGCAGGATATTTCCGTTGAGCAGCGGGGCGGGCCCGGGCACGAAGCGGAGGCCACGGTCGTAACGTCCGCCGGCGTGGGCACGGCAGCAGGCGAGGCAAGCTTCGGAGCGCCGGAACGGACGCACCCGCCGGACTTCGCGTCGGCATTGCCGACAATGATAAACGTGTTTGCGTTCCACCCGGCGCGGCGCGGCAAGGGGAAGAGTGTGGCAGCGTTTTTCGCCGGCCAGACCGAGATCACGGCAGGCTTGGCGCCACTCGGGTCCGTGCGGGTCGATCATGCGCCGCGGGTTGCGGGCGTGGGCGACCAGGTGGGCCAGCTCATGGAGGAAGGTGCGGGTCAGTTCCTGCGGGAAGGCAAGCAGGCGGGGATTGAGCAGAATGACCGCGCAATCCAGCCGGGCCAGACCGGCCGTGGTGCGCAGCCGGGCGTGCCAGCGCAGGGTGACTTGGGCGGATAACCTCGGCAGCTGGAAACGATCGGCCCATCCGCGCGCTTCGATTTCCATCTGCCGCAGAACCTCGACCGGGTGCAGGGCACCGGATTGGAGGGCGCGGGCGGGCATGGACGGTCAGATCGAGTAGTCGACCGTTTCGCCTTTGCCCGTCTTGGCGACGACGCGGACTTGCGCCTCTTCGTTGTAGACGAGGGAATCCGGCGGGACGCTGTGCATGAGGAAGACGTTGCCACCGATGGTGGAATTGCGGCCGATGACCGTTTCGCCGCCGAGCACGGTGGCGTTCGGATAAATGGTCACGCCGTCTTCCACGTCAGGATGACGTTTGCCGCCCTTTTTGATGCGTCCGCTTTCGTCCTTGGCGAAGCTGCGCGCGCCGAGGGTGACACCGTGGTAAAGCTTCACGCGCGCGCCGATGCGGCAGGTTTCGCCGATGACCACGCCCGTGCCGTGGTCGATGAAGAAATGGCTGCCGATGGCCGCGCCCGGATGGATGTCGATGCCGGTCTGCACATGCGCCCATTCGGTCATCATGCGAGGAACGAGAGGAATCTCGTGCCGGTAGAGGAAATGCGCCACGCGCTGGATGGCGATGGCTTCGAGGAACGGGTAGGACAAAACAATTTCATTACGCGTGCGCGCAGCGGGATCGCCTTCGTAGGCGGCTTCGACATCGGTTTGCAGCATGGCGCGGATGGCGGGCAGCTCGTTGAAGAGTTTGCCCACGGTGGCGGTGGCGCCGGCATCGTCCTTGCCGGCCAGGACGGCTTGGAACCCGCGGCGCAGATCCTCAGCCAGCGCGGAGACACGTTCATTGGTCAGGGTGGCCAACTCGAGTTGGCCGATGGACCCGCTGTCGTGATAGCCGGGAAAGAGCAACTGCATGATCTGCAGGCAAAGGGCGGAGATCTCGGGTTTGGAGGGAAGACCCGGTTCGTCGCTCGTATTCACTCCGCCTTCGTCGCGGTAGGAATCCATCAGTTTCTGGGCCCAGCGGGCCGGTGTGGCGTCCATGAAATAGCATCATGATGGACGATTCTCCCTCTGTCCAGACGCGAGTGTAGTCAACATGACATGCGAATTATATTGCCGGCTGCGCACTATTATAGAAACTGGGGCTTGTTATGTTGACATTGAATACATCCACACTACGTCGCGCGCTCGATCTCCAAGAGCGCATCGAAGGTTTGCAGCGGGAATTGTCCCGTGTGCTCGGCAAGAACGTTTCGCTTTCCGGACTGGTCAGCGAAACGGTGAGCGTTTCCGGTTTGCGCCGCGGACGCAAACCGGGCCGCCCGGCCAAGAAAGCGGCCAAGAGCGGACGCAAGCCGGGGCGTCCGGCCAAGAAAGCGGCCAAGCCCGGCCGCCGCAAGAAGCGCACCTCGCCGTTCAAAGGCAAGAAGCGTCCGTCCTCGCCGAGCGGCCCGCTGGCCCCGGCTGTGCAAAAAGTGATGAAGCGTGCGGGCGGACCGATGAATGTCGATGCCGTGCTGCAAGGCCTCAAGCAGGACAAATACGTTTGGAAGGTTTCCAAACCGAAAGCCAACCTCGCTGCGCGCATCTACACGATGCCGGGGGTGAAGAAGGTCGGGCCGGGGATGTTTGCGCTGAAGAAGTAGAGCGGAGACGCAACGAATTCACGAAAAGCGGGGGGGATTTCTCCCCGTCTTTTTGTTTGCGGGTGTAGCGGCGCCTGATGGAAACAACCGGCGGCGGGGACGCCGCCGCGACAATTCCAATCTAGGGCAGTGCGGCTTTGAAGCGGGCCCGGAGGTCCTCCCACGGCTCGGTTCCGACGGCGACGCGAAGAAGATATGGATCGATACCGCATTCTTTGGCCCAGGGCAGTTCGTGGTAGTGCGCGAGTTGCACGTAGGGGCAGATCAGAGAGTATTTGGTGCCGAGACTGATACCGTGGCTGAGACGGAGGTTTTCAAAAATGCACGGAGTGTTTTTTGCGGCGTCGTGCGGGAGGAAGGACAGGACGGCACCGTAGCCTCCCTGCGGTTTGCGCAGTTGCTCGCAGACGGGCGAGGGGTTGAGTCCGGGATACCAGACGTGCTCGATGGCCGGATGCGCGGCGAGGAATCGGGCCAAATCGAGGGCGTTGGTGTTGGCAATTTTCATGCGCTCGGGAAAATCCCGCGAGTTGCGCTCGAGAACTTCGAGATCGCGGGCATAGATTCCTCCCGACGAGACGGAGGGAAGATGGTCGGCGAAGAGTCCGTATGGATTGACGGTCAATGCGCCGGCCATGACGTCGCCTTCGCCGGAGATGGCTTTGGTCAGACTGGTGGCGATGAAATCGACGTGCGGGAGGACGTCGACGTTGAAAAATGTCCCGATGGTGTCATCAACCACCACCGGAATGTCGTGCGCCTTGGCCATCTCGTGCAGTGCGGGAAGGTCCGGAGTGTTGAGCAGGGGGTTGCTTGGGAATTCACAAAAGATTCCGGCGATTTCCTCACGAGCGAGCAGGTCGCGAAGGCTGGCGAGGTCCGCCGCACCACCGCGCGGGTAGAATTCCGCTCCCGGACCGAATTTGGTCAGGATTTTCAGCGTGTCGGTGTAGGGGAAGCCGAACATGACAGTGCGTTTGCCGGGGCGGCGCACGGTGACGGCTTCGAAGGCGCGGTAAATGGCGGCCATGCCGCTGGGATGAAGGCTGATGTTTTGCGCCGGGGCGCCGCTCCAAAGAGCGAGGCGTTCGCGCAGGGTTTGTTCGAGCGCGGTGTCCGGAGCGGATAGTTGACGGGAGGTGAGCCAATCTTCGGCGGCGCGCGAGGAGAGGATGCGTCCGGCGTGTTGCCAATAGGCGCGGGCGACCGGGAGATTTTCGTTGGGAAAGTAGGCGG
>JBBECM010000051.1:0-4578 GCA_040881855.1 Chthoniobacterales bacterium
TATCGTGCGCTCAAAGACAAAGATCCTTGGCCGGTGCTGCGCGGATGGTTGTCGGGTCCGCAGCTTGCCTCGTTGGAAGCTTACGCGCCCGACAAGATCAAATTGCCAGGCGGGCGCTCGGCCCGTGTTGTTTATGCCGAAGGACAGTCACCGGTCATGGCTGCCCGCGTGCAGGATCTGTATGGCGTGGAGAAACCGCTGACCGTGGCTGACGGCCGCCAGCGCGTGCGGGTGGAAATTCTCGCTCCCAATCAGCGTCCGATCCAAGTGACTGACGATCTGGGCAGCTTTTGGCAGAACACTTACCCGCAGATCCGGCCCGAATACGCCCGACGCTATCCGAAACACGAGTGGCGTTGAGCGGTGTCCCGCGGCCGCCGGAAGGGGGCTTGTCCTGCTACCGTGCAATTGCGCAAGATATTATAAGTAAGAGGTTAAAGAAGCACACATGGAGTTTCTGCAGAAAGTCCATAGAAGTGAGCTTCGTGCCTTTTCCGGCCTTGCTCGAGCCGCAGAGGCGGGTGGTATCCCTGTGGTATCTCGGGGGTCAGAGTTGCCAGCGCCGAGGAGGCACCCAACGAAGGCCGAGGGCGGTCCTTTCCCGCTTGCGCGGACGGAAACAAAGAGAGAAGTTTCCGTCATGGCGGTCTATGTTTACGAAACGATCCCGAGTCGGGAAGGTGAGGCCGTGCGAAGCTACGAAATCCGGCAGAGCATGAAAGACGCGGCGCTGAACCAGCACCCGGAAACGGGCGAGCCCATCCGCCGTGTCATCACCGGCGGTCTGGGGGTCATGACCTCCTCGAAGGGCGGTCCTGCTCCCCGTCCGGCTTCGGGTGGCCACTGCGGCAGCGGTTGCGGTTGCCACTAGTCTCGACGCAAACCGCCCGGTGCGGTATAGCTTTGCCCATGATTATTCGGGTGTTGTCCACACTGCTCGTTTTGACCGTGTCCGCCATGGCGCAGGATGCGCCGACGATCACGGTCCGCAAAGGCGACCGCGTTTCGCTGGCGGTCACGCCGATCGGGGGATCCTCGGGACCCGCGGTGACCAAGGTCCTGCAGAACGACCTCGATCTCTCCGGCTGGTTCCAACTGGTGCCCGATGCCCGCGGTTCTTACGTGGTCGGCGGGACGGCGGGCGGCGGAACGTTGCAAGGGCGCGTGACCGACACTTCGGGGGCGACGATTCTTTCCAAATCCTACAACGGCAGCGACCGCGACGTGGCGCACCAGTTTGCCGACGACATCGTGGAAACCATCACCGGCAATCCGGGGATCGCCACGACCAAAATCGCCTTCGTCGGCACGGCCAGCGGGCCGAAAGAAATTTATTTCGCCGATTATGACGGCAACAACTCGCGCCGCCTGACCAGCGACCGCAGCATCAGCGTGGCGCCCTCGCTCGGGCCCGGCGCGCGGAGTCTCGCTTACACCGGCTACCACGAGGGTTATCCCGACGTTTATATCATTGATCTCGCTTCCGGCGCGCGGCAGCGCGTGGTCAAGGCCCCGGGCACCAACTCGGGCGCGGCCATTTCGCCGGACGGCGGGAAGATGGCGCTGACCATGAGCAAGGACGGCAATCCGGAGATCTACATCACCGGCCTGCGCGGCGGCATGGCGCGCCGCCTGACCCGCACGCGCGGCGTGGAGTCCTCTCCGACTTGGTCGCCGAACGGTGGCGAGCTGATTTATTCCTCCGACGAAGGGGGCAGTCCGCAACTTTACCGCATCGCGGCGGGTGGCGGCGGGGGGAGGATGCTCTCGAGCGGTTTCGGCTACTGCACGGATCCGAGCTGGTCCCCGGACGGGAAGAAAGTCGCTTTCACGGTCCGCTCGGGCGGCGGGTTTTCCGTGGCGGTCATGGACGTCGGGGGCGGTGGCGCACGCATCGTGGCGTCCGGCCAGAACCCCGTCTGGGGCCGCAATTCCCGCCACCTCATTTACAGCGCCGGCTCGAGCCTCAATCTCCTTGACGTGCAAAACGGCCGGACGACAACTATCGTCAGCGGCGCAGGCAAAGTGAGCGAACCGACCTGGTCGCGCTGATTCCATGCGAAACACGATGAAAAAGATGACCCTTCTCGCGGCCGGCCTCTGCCTCGTGCTTGGCGCTGCTTCTTGCAAAACCAAACCGAAGGACGAATATGCGGGCATCGACGGCGATTATGTCAGCGGCGTCCCGCTTCCCGAGCGCACCGACGGCGCGGCTTTTCTCAGCGGCAATGTTTCCAAGGGCCAGTTTCCGCCGGTGCAGTTCGGGTTCGACAGCTTTGAGGTCAGCGGGTCCGAGATGGGCAAGGTGCAGGCCGTGGCGGATTTCATGCGTTCCGGCAGGGGCGACATCATCATGGCCGGCTTCACCGACGAGCGCGGCACCGAGGAATACAACCGCGGGCTGGGCGAGCGGCGCGCCTTGGCCGTGCGCGAGGCTCTCATCGCCAAGGGCATCAGCGGCGGACGTGTCCAGACCGTGAGCTTCGGCGAAGAAATGCCTGTGTCCTCCGGAGGCGGCGAGGCGGCTTGGGCGGCCAACCGCCGCGCCGAGTTCGGCGTCATCCGCTAACCAACCTTCCCTTTCGTGGGAGTTCCTCTGCTCGATTTGCGCCTGCAGTATGTGCAGGTGAAAGACGACGTGCAGCGCCGCATGAGCGCGCTGTGCCAGAGCCAGCAATTCATCCTCGGCGCCCCGGTCGAGGAGTTCGAAGGGGCGGTGCGCGATTACACCGGATGCGGATATGCCGTCGGTGCTTCCTCCGGCACGGACGCCCTGCTCGCCGTCCTCATGGCCATGGGTATCGGCCGCGGCGATGCGGTCATCACCACGCCTTACACCTTCTTCGCCACGGCAGGTTGCATCCAGCGCGTCGGCGCGGAACCGGTCTTCGTCGATATTGATGCCGCGACCTACAACATGGATCCGTTGCGACTCGACGAATGCCTGCGCAAAAAATGCCGTCGCGGACCGGATGGCGCGCTCGTCACCGCGGCGGGCAACCGCGTGCGCGCCATCATGCCGGTGCATTTGTTCGGGTGCGTCTGCGATATGGACCGCATCGGGGCTCTGGCCAGGGAGTTCGACCTGCCGGTCATCGAGGACGCCGCGCAGGCCATCGGTGCCGATTATCCTTCGGAGTCCGGGCGGACGCTCCGCGCCGGGGCGATCGGCGAGGCGAGTTATTTCAGCTTCTTCCCCTCGAAAAATCTCGGGGCGTTCGGCGATGCCGGCATGGCCACCTGCCGCAAAGCGGACCTCGCCGCGCAGATCAAGTTGATGCGCAACCACGGGATGAACGCGCAATACCATCATGAAAAGGTCGGCGGCAATTTCCGCCTCGATGCGCTGCAGGCCGTCGTCCTCTCGGCCAAGTTGCCGCATCTTGATGCATGGCACGCCGCGCGCCGCCGCAATGCCGCGATCTACCGCGAGGAGTTCACCAAGTCCGGTCTGGCCGGCCGCGTCACGCTGCCGGTCGAGCCCTACGCCGCGTCCGGCGTGAAGAACCACCACATTTACCATCAATATGTCATCCGCGTGCCCGACCGCGACCAAGTGCGCGAGAAACTGACCGCCGCCGGCATCGGTTGCGCCGTTTACTATCCGATCCCGCTCCATTTGCAGGCCTGCTTCGCTTCGCTGGGTCATTCGGCGGGCGACTTCCCCCAGTCGGAGAAAGCGGCGCGCGAATCCTTGGCCTTGCCGATTTATCCCGAGCTGACCGCGGAGCAGATTCGCGAAGTGGCGACGGCTTTGGCCATAGTGCTCGGGGATTGAACACTGCAGGCCACGAAGGCATTGAAGAACCTCCCCAGGTGCCGGAATACGACGGGATCGCTTAGCGGGCAAGGGCCCCGACCGGCCACAGAGGCGGAGGCATGCTTTTTGCCCGCCCCTTGAGCGCGGATTGGCCCCGCTTGAGAGCGCTTGGCGGCAGGCCGAAGACTGATCGGACGCTCCCAGAAGAGGGCCTCTGAAATATTTTCAGAAAATCTCTTGCCGTAAGCAGCGCTTTCGATAGTCTCTCCCCTCCCGCACACTGTCGGGGGTTCGCGAAGAAACCACGTTCGCGTGGTTTTTTTGTCGCCTAAGAACGGCGCGCAACTTTTCCACTTCAATGCCAACAATTAATCAGCTTGTCCGTAAGGGACGCCGCAAGGTGACTTTGAAATCAAAGTCGCCCGCTCTGGCGAACTGCCCGCAACGCCGCGGCGTCTGCGTGCAAGTCATGACCCGCACGCCGAAGAAACCCAACTCCGCCCTGCGCAAAGTCGCGAAGGTCCGCCTGACCAACGGCCAAGAAATCATCGCCTACATTCCGGGCGAGGGCCACAACCTGCAGGAGCACTCGATCGTGCTCGTGCGCGGCGGCCGGGTGAAAGATTTGCCCGGCGTGCGCTACCACATCGTACGTGGTTCGCTCGATACGCTCGGCGTCGACGGTCGTCGCCGCAGCCGTTCGAAATACGGCTCCAAGCGCCCGAAGGCCGGTGCGGAAGCCGCCGCCACCAAAAAGAAAAAGTAACCCCGATCCTTTCCCATCATGGCACGCAGACGCAGAGCAACAAAACGCACGA
>JBBECM010000052.1:0-27990 GCA_040881855.1 Chthoniobacterales bacterium
GCTACGTCTTCCAGCCCTACCAAATGGTCAAAGACCTCCGCACCGGCGTGCAAACCAGCGACGTCCAAGGCGTGATGGACGGCGACCTCGACGCCTTCATCCACGGCAAACTGCGCGGCCTGACCTACAAAAAGGGTGCCGCCGACGATGACGAGGGTTTGTAGGCCATCCCCGGATTTCGGACTTGCGCCCGGGCCGGACCGCGGATAATCCTGTTTTCTTGCGCGTCACTAACCGCGCCGTAGGTCCTTGGGCTCGGGAGCCTCGTCTCCGGAGTCAAACGCGCCAAGGGTAACCCGGCGACCATCAAAAAATACCACCATGCCTGTTCGTCTTGGACGTTTCGAAATGCCCAAGTCTCTCGTCAAAGACGAGAAGACTGCCACCGACACCTACGCTAAGTTTATCGCGGAACCCTTCGAGGCCGGTTACGGCCACACCGTCGGCAACTCGCTCCGCCGCGTGCTCCTTTCTTCGCTGGAAGGCGCAGCTATCACCTCGATCCAGATCGAGGGCGTAAACCACGAGTTCCAGACCATCCCCGGCGTCACCGAGGACGTCGTGGAAATCATCCTCAACCTCAAGGAGGTCAAATTCAACACGCACGACCACGACACGCACCGCGTTGTGCTCAACGTGAACAAGGAAGGCGCCGTCACCGCCGGTGACATCGAATCGACCAACCAGTGCGAAGTCCTCAACCCGAAGCAGCGCATCGCCACACTCGACAAGAAAATGAAGTTCTCCGTCGAGATGAACGTGCGCAAAGGCCGCGGCTTCTCCACCGGTGACGAAAACAAAACGACCGACCAGGCCATCGGCGTCATCGCCATCGACTCCGTCTTCTCGCCTGTCACCCGCGTGAAATATGCGGTCGAAGCCACCCGCGTCGGACAGCGCACCGACTACGACAAGCTCGTGCTCGAAATCTGGACCGACGGCCGTATCACGCCCGAAGAGTCCCTGCTGCAATCCTCGGCCATCCTGCGCCACCACCTCGATGTCTTTGTCGGCAACGACGACGCGCAGGTCGAGTTCGACCAGACCCCGGAAGCGGTCAGCCAGGAAAATGCCAAGCTCAAGAAGCTGCTCAACATGTCGGTCAACGAGATCGAGTTGAGCGTCCGCGCGGCCAACTGCCTCAACAACGCGAATATCACGACCGTGGGCCAATTGGCCCTCAAGTCGGAAGCCGAGATGCTCAAATACCGCAACTTCGGCAAAAAATCGCTCAACGAGATCAAAGACAAACTCGAGGAACTCCAGCTCGGCCTCGGCATGAAGTTCGAGCCCGGCCTCATCGAGATCCAGCCCGAGGCGGACAAACCCGTCGACGAGGAAGAAGAGAAGAAATCCAAAAAGAAGTAAGCCATGAGGCACCAGAAAAAGACCGTCAAACTCGGCCGTTCGCAGGCCCACCGCGACGCGCTGCTGGCCAACCAGGTCTGCAGCCTCATCATCCACCAGCGCATCCGCACGACCCTGGCCAAGGCCAAGGCCGCGCGCCCGCTGGCGGAAAAAATGGTCACCCTCGGCAAAAAGGGTACCTTGCACGCCCGCCGCACCGCCGCGGCTTACCTGCACCAGCCGTCCGCGGTGAAAAAACTGTTCGAGGAAATCGCGCCCCGCTCGGCCACCCGCGCCGGCGGCTACACGCGCATCATCAAGCTCGGACCACGCAAAAGCGACAGCGCTCCCATGGCCGTTCTCGAGTGGGTGGACACCGCTCCGGCCGAGGCTGCCTCCGAACCGGTCGAGGAAGCGAAGGCCAAGCCGGCCAAGAAACCTGCCGCGAAGAAAGCCGCGCCGGAAAAAGACGCCGAATAGAACCTCGGATTACTCACACCACGCCGCCGCGGCCCCGTGCCCGGCGGCGTGTTTTGTTTTTGCAGCGGCGGCCGTCCGACCACTGCATCACTACCGTTTTTCCCCGGCTCCGCGCAAAAGCTCCGCGCGCTCCTGGAGAAACGGGGCGACAAAGTTGCGCGGGACGAAGACCACACGGTCCTTGAATTTTGCGACGGCAGCCAATGCCTGGTCGGGCGCGGCGGTGTCCGGCAGAGCCTCGGCGGTCACTTGGACCGGCAAGTTGTCCCCGTCGCCGCGTCCGATGGTCAGCGCATAGCGCACACCGTCGAAGGTGTCGGCGGTGACGCTCACCGGATTTTTCTCGAGAGGTTTGGCCCGCGCGTCTTCCGGACCATCGGGCACATCGGCCAGGGCCGGGCCGGTGAACATCGGATCGATGTCCGCGACTTTGGCCGCGTCGAGCGACTGGTTCTTGCCCAGGCCCTCCATGGTCCAAGGGGCGCCGGCTGCTTCGCGACTGACGACCCATTGGCTGTCCTTCGACCGGACTTCCACACGGCGCGGCAGCCCGGGACGGATGAAGGTTTTGTCGATCCAGGCGGAGGGTGCGGTCTCCAAGCCGGCGAAAGTTTCGGCCACAAGGTAGGCATTGCCGCCGCGGTCGGCAGGCATGACATAGCGTCCGGTCGCCGTGCCGCCGATTTCCGGCCGCATGCCTTGCGGAGTGGTCAGGTGCGTCTTGCCGAGGATGAGCGCGGCCAGCGGTTGCCCCGTGCCGCCGGAGAGTTCGACCACCGTGCCGGTCTCCTCGGGCGGAGTGCCCTCCTCCCCGCTCCGGAGGGCGAGCACGCCGTAGTCCGCCTCGCCGACCGGGATGCTTTGCAGGGCCTCGAGGCCGGAGATCTTGAGGATGAGCGCGGAGAGCAGCTCGAAATCGGCCGGTGCGCCGGTGCGCTCCGCCACGCCCCAGCCGCTCGCTCCGCGTTGCAAGGTGACGCGGCCCTCCGGCCCGGACAGCATGATCGCAGCCACGTCGTTGACCGGGAATTCCGCGTGGATCCTCGAGCCCGGAGGAACCGCCTGTTCCCGCCATCTGTCGCGTTCGGAGCGGTGCTGATACATGGCGAGCGCGGCGAAGAGGGCTGCGGCAAAGAGCAGGAGAAGAAACGTCGATCCTTTCATCGCTCAGCGGGCGCCCTGCCTCCGGTGCCGGAAGAAAGCGATGAGCAGGCCGGCGGCTGCCACGATGAGTGGCATGGCCAGGATGTTGGTCCATTTGACGCGTTGCTCAAGGGCATCGACCTCGCGACGCAGGGTTTTGCGGACTTCCTTGAGTTCCTTTTTCGCCTCGGCCTCTTTCCGGCGGAAGGCTTTGATTTCCTCCTGCTGATCGGGAGTGAGGATGAACTGCTGGCCGGCATCCTTGCCGCGCTCCAACTCCACGAGCCGCGCCTGCGTTTCGTTGAGCCCCTGCTCGAGTTCGGAGATTTTGTCGCGGAATTTTCCCTCCGCCTCGGCCTGCAGGCGTTTGACCACGGTGAAAGGCCGGTCGCGGGACGCGCGGCTGCGCACCGAGGCGAGTTCGTCGCCGCCGGCCAGTTGCTCGATCATCGACTGCGCCAGATCGATGTTCCCGTTGGCCGGCACCACCACCGGGCGGCCGAAGGGCGTGGGCACCTCGGCGACGGCCAGCGGATCGAAGAGCATGTCCACGTCGCCGACAAGATAGACGGTGGTCAGGCCCGATGAAGCCTGCCGTCCGGGTGCCGCCGCGGGAGCGGGCGAGGTTTCCCTCCCGGGCGCGGTCTCCGGACTGTCGGGAACCGCCCCGGGTTGCCCTGGCGGAAAGGCGGTTTTAAACGTGCCCTCGAGCTTCACGGCCAAGGCGTATTCGGCCCCGCTGGGCTGGAAATTGCGCTCGACCATCTGCGGCGAACTCTGCGTGAAAGACGGGTCGGCCAACTCCGATTGCCGGGAGGAAAAGACGAGCACCGTGCGCGCCAGTCCCTCCGGCGCCTCGCCTTGGAAGGCGCCGGCCAAGGCCATGAAAAGACTGTCCACACCACCTGTCACCACGGAATCGGTATCGAGCGCATCAGGCCCGAGCGCGAGGATGCCCGGGGCGCGTCCGCGGCGCGTGTTGCCGACGTTCTGCATGTCGACCACGATTTCGGAGGTGTCAAAGCGCACGCCCCACGCCGGGAGAAGCTTTCCCAAAGTCGAGACGCTGGGCGGGGCCATTCCCGCCATCGGCCCGCCCGGCGGCGTGTCCATCGCGCACATCGGGTCGAGGAATGCAACCAGCTTGCCGCCGCGCAGGACGAACTGGTCGATCGCGTATTCGGTGGCTTCGGAGATTTGCCGTGGATGCACGACGAGAAGAGCTCCGATGTCCGGGGGAATCGCAGTCGTGTCGAACGGGATCTCCCGGACCTCGAGGGCGCGGCGCAGTTCCTCGAAGAAAACGCCGGCCGAGGGAGGCCCCTCCACCATCATCATCGGGGGCTGCGGACCGGTGGCCAACGGGGTGAGCAAGCCGACGAGCGGCTTGCGCGCCTTGGTCACCGCGTTGATAGCGCGCGCGATGTCGTACTCGAGCAATCGCTCGCGGTCGGGGGCGAGAAAGGGCAGCGCCGATTTCCGGTCGAGCTGGGAAAAACCGAGTCCGAGATAAATGCGGTCGCCGTCGGGGAAGACTTGGGGATCCACTCCGTCGAGACGGGCGGAATCCTCGGCATCGGTATCCGGGGCGGGATCGAGGCGCTGGACTTGGAACCTTCCGCCCGAAGCGGCCGCCATGGCATCGAGCAGGTCGTTGACGCTCTGCGCGTAATTTTTCAACACCATGGGCATGGCCTCGTCACTTTGGCTGTAATAAAAGCGCACCTGCACGGGGGATTTCAGATTGGCCAGGATCCGGCGCGCGCCCTCGCTCAGGGTGAAGGCCCGTTCCTCGGTGAGATCGGCGCGCCATTGCAGCCGGGAACCGACCACATTCAGCCCGACGAGCAAGACGAGCATGGCGGCAACGACCGTGGCGGCGCTGAGGGGAGTGTCGAATCGGCGCTTTTTCATGACGGATCAGCCGGCGCGCCGCGCGCGCAGCACGGCATGGGTGGCAAGAAGAAAGAAGAGGATCATGGAAAGAAAAAAGAGGATATCGCGCAGATCGAGGACACCACGCTGGATGCTGTCGAAATGGGTCATGACGCTGAACGCGGCCACCAAGTCGATCAGACCCGGACTGAAGACGCGGTGGAGCAGGTCGAGGACCGGTGGCCAGCCGCAAAGGATGAGGAAGAGACAGATGACCACCGCGAGGATGAAGCTGACCACCTGATTCCGCGTCAGGGCCGAAGTGAACGAGGTGACCGCGAGATACGACGCGGCGAGCAGCAGGCTGCCGGTGTAGCCGGCCACGATGATGCCGTTGTCGGGGGCACCGAGATAATTGACCGTGATCCAGACCGGGAAGGTCAGAAGGAGGGCAACGGCAATGATGGTCAGAGAGGCGAGAAATTTCCCGACAATGGCCTGCCACGTGGTGACCGGCAGGGTGAGAAGCAGTTCGATGGTGCCCGAGCGCCTCTCCTCGGCCCACATGCGCATGCCCACCGCCGGAACGAGAAAAAGATAGACCCACGGATGCCAACCGAAGAATGAAGCGAGCGAGGCCTGCCCGCGCTCGAAGAATCCGCCGATCATGAAAGTAAAAAATGCCGAGAGGAGGAGAAAGATGACGATAAAGACGTAGGCCACCGGCGACGAAACCATGCCGGAGAGTTCCCGTTTGGCGATCGACCAAATGTTGCCCGGGCAACTCATACCGCACCTCCCGACGATTTGTCGCGGCGGTCTGTGACCGTCGCGACAAAATCAGACGAGGAACCATGCTTCATCGCTGGACATCCCTCCCCGCCGTATCCGGCAATGTGATCGAGCGAAAGACGTCATCGAGGCGACCCACCTCGATGCGCAACTCGATGAGTTTCCATTTCTCCCGCACGGCCAGTCCGTGCACGCGCGCGGCGAGGGCGGCAGCCGCGGAGGCGTCTTTCGGTCGCAGGCGCAGAATGGCCGGCTGTTCTTGCAGCACCTCCACCGCGGAGCAGCCATCCAGCCTTGCCAAAGCTGACCGCAACGCGGCGCCCCCCCGGTCCGCCGCGCGCAACACAATGGCCCCGGCCCCCGACGCACGGCCTTTCAATTCGTCCGGCGTTCCGTTGGCCACGATGCGTCCGCGGTCGATGATGATGGCCCGCGTGCACACCGCCTCCACTTCCTCGAGGATGTGGGTGGAAAAAATGATCGCCTTGTCCTTGCCCATCCGCCGGATGAGCGCCCGCACCTCGTGCTTTTGGTTGGGATCGAGTCCGTCGGTTGGCTCGTCAAGCACCAGCACTGGCGGATCGTGCAGGATGGATTGGGCCAGACAGGTGCGGTGACGGTAACCTTTCGACAGCGTGTCGATGCTCTGGTGCACCACCGGTTCGAGAAAGCAGGTGGCGATGGCGCGGTCGACCGCTTGCTTGAGTTTGCTCCCGCGCAAACCGCGTGCTTCGCCGCAAAATTTGAGAAAACCCGACACGGTCATGTCGTCGTAGCACGGCGCGTTCTCCGGCAGGTAGCCGATGAGCCGCTTGGCCTCGACCGGCTGATCTTCGACATCGAACTCGGCCACCGTGGCCGAGCCGGACGTCGGCGGGAGAAAGCCGGTCAAGATCCGCATGGTCGTCGACTTGCCCGCACCATTGGGCCCGAGAAAGCCGAGGATTTCCCCGCGTTCGACACGGAATGACACGCCATCCACCGCGGCTTTCGCCCCGAAATTTTTTCTCAAGTCGCTGACCGAAATCATAAGAGACCGCCGGCAAACCGGGAGCCATCCTCCCGCCGGCGAAGTTTGCGACAGAACCGGACGCCCGGATGTTCAAAATTTTTCATCCGGGCGGTTGGTCGAAGGTCAGGGTCAGATCGAGAATCTCCGGACGGTTGCCCACCCGCACCGGCGGACCCCACGTGCCCAGACCGGGGAGAATGTAGAAAGGCATGCCGCCCTCCTCGCCCGCCCCGCTGCTCTGCCCGAAGATGGCGCGGACGAGATATTTGTTCGGCCAAAGCTGACCGTCGTGCGTGTGCCCGGAAACCTGCAAAGCCGCGCCGAGCGCTGCCGCTTCGGCCAAAGCGACCGGTTGATGGTCCATGACAACAACCGGAACACCGTCCGGAACTCCGAGCAGAATTTCGCCGAGCGGCGCCCGTTGTCCGCCGCGGAAACGGGCAATGCTCACATCCTCGCGTCCGGCCAGCCAGAGTGCCCCGCCCGCCAGCGGCACGGCGCGATCGCGGAGCATGGCAACGCCGTGATCCTCCAAGTAGTCCACCGCCGCCTCGACTCCGCCGATGTATTCATGGTTGCCGGTCACCGCGTAAACTCCGAGCGGCGCCCGGAGATGGCTCAGGTAGTCGCCGAGATTGTTTTCCACCACCGGCGGCAAATCCTCGTCGATCACATCGCCCGGCAGAAGAATGAGGTCGGGCTTCAACCCGTTGATCGTGTCGACCCAGCCCTTCACGCGCGCCTGGGTGACCAAAGTGCCGAGATGCAGGTCGCTGGCCACCGCCACGCGCAAGCGCGGGGGCGCACCGGGCACGGACGGCAAGGATACCTCCATGGTGACAACTTTGGGATGGAGCGCGTTCCAATGCCCCCAGGCCACCAGCACGGACACGGCCAGAAGCAGCAGGAGAGCCGCGCGGAATTTGGTCCGCGGCCACGCCGCGAGCCACGCCGCGGGCAACCAGCGCCACCGCCGCAGGATGCGCCCGAAAATGTCGATCCCCAGCGTGCCGAGCAGCAGGTAATACATCAGGGCGAACCAGAAAGCTCCGACCCAGACCAGCGCGGACGACCAGGGAGTGACGGCGATATTTTCCAGATTGCGGCCGGCGACAAAGGCCAGGGCGAGAAACCAGAAAACCGGCAGGTAAAACTTCCGCCACCGCGGCTTCCATCCGAGCGCCTGCCAGCCGCGGACGAACAAATAGGCCTGGACCGAAAAGTAGACGGTGAAAACCACCGCGAAAAAAATAAGGAAAGACGGGCGCATCAAACCCCGAGATTACACGGCGGCCGCGATTCCCTGCCATCCATTAGCGTTGCCATTGACCGCGGCCGGCCGCCGATCGACACTGGAAAAGGAATGAATCATCTGCCGACGCAAAACTGCGGGTTGCTGGCGTGGGTCGATGAAGTCAGCGCACTCTGTCGTCCGGACAAGGTCGTCTGGTGCGACGGTTCGGAGGAGGAAGACCGGCGCTTGCGCCAAATCATGGTGGATTCCGGCTCGGCCATCCGCCTGGACGAAAAAAAGCGTCCCAACTGCCTCCTCGTGCGCTCCGATCCGCGCGATGTGGCCCGTGTCGAGAAACGGACTTTCATCTGCAGCAAGTCGAAGGACGACGCCGGTCCGACCAACAATTGGGAAGACCCTGCCGTGATGAAGGAAAAACTGCACGGGCTCTACGAAGGCTGCATGACGGGCCGCACCATATATGTCATCCCGTTCAGCATGGGCCCGGTCGGCTCGAAGATCGCGCGCATCGGCGTCGAAATCACGGACTCCCCCTACGTGGCAGTCAACATGCGCATTATGACACGTATGGGCCGTCCGGTTCTCGAGGCGCTCGGGGCGGACGGATTTTTCGTCAAATGCCTGCACTCCGTCGGCAGCCCGCTGGCCGCAGGGCAGGAGGACGTCCCGTGGCCCTGCAATCCGGACAACACTTTCATCGCCCACTTCCCCGAAGAAAGGCTCATCATGAGCTACGGCAGCGGCTACGGCGGGAATGCCTTGCTCGGCAAAAAGTGCCTCGCCCTGCGTATCGCCTCCGCCATCGGACGCGACGAGGGCTGGATGGCTGAGCACATGCTCATCCTCGGCATCGAAACGCCGGACGGGAGAAAAAGCTATGTCACGGCCGCGTTCCCCAGCGCCTGCGGCAAAACAAATTTCGCCATGCTCGTCCCGCCCGATGCGCTCAAGGACTGCAAGATCACCACGGTCGGGGACGATATCGCCTGGATCGTGCCGGGACCGGACGGCCAACCGCGCGGCATCAATCCCGAGGCCGGCTGGTTCGGTGTGGCGCCGGGCACATCCTACAGGACGAACCCCAACGCCATGGAATCCTGCCGCAAGGACAGCATCTTCACCAATGTGGCCCTGACCGACGACGGCGACGTCTGGTGGGAGGGCATGACCGAGGAACCCCCCGCGCATTTGATCAGCTGGCTGGGCGAAGACTGGACCCCCGGATGCGGCAAGCCTTCCTCGCATCCGAATTCGCGCTTCACCGCGCCGGCCCGTAATTGCCCCTCCATCGATCCCGAGTGGGAAAATCCGGACGGCGTCCCGATCGACGCGGTCATTTTCGGCGGACGCCGCATGAATGACATTCCGTTGGTTTTCGAGACGCGCGATTGGAACCACGGGACATTCACCGGCGCGACCCTCTCCTCCGAGCAGACCGCCGCAGCCGAAGGCAAGGTCGGGGCCCTGCGCCGCGACCCGATGGCCATGCTGCCGTTTTGCGGCTACCACATGGGCGACTACCTCCGGCATTGGCTCGACATGGGACGGAAATTCGGCGCGAAGAAACCGCGCATCTTCCACGTCAATTGGTTCCGCAAGGACGGCAACGGGAAATTTTTCTGGCCCGGCTTCGGGGAAAACCTCCGCGTTCTTTTGTGGATCATCGGACGTTGCCGTGGCACCGCGGACGGCCGCCCGAGCCCGCTCGGCTTCGTGCCGCGCCATGCGGATCTCGACTGGCGCGGTCTGGACTATCCGGAACAACGGTTCGAACAGCTCATGGCCGAGAATCCCGTCATCCTCGGCGAGCAGGTGCATTCCAACGACGAGTTCTTCGCCTCGCTCGGGGAAAAATTCCCCGCCGAACTCGCGGCCGAGGAGGAGAAAAACCTCCGCGCACTGGCATGACCTTCCGCCGCATCGTGGTGGCCGGCGGCGCGCTTGCCGCCACCGTCCTTGCTGCGGATCCGTCCCCGGGAGAAATCGGCGGGCAAGTGGCCGCGCGCCTCTTCGCCGGATTGATGACCACCCTGCAGGAAAAAATCGCGAGCGAAGGGCCCGAAGCGGCCATCGCTTATTGCCGCCTCGAAGCCCTGGCTCTCACCGCCGAAGTGGCGGAAGAGTTCCCGCAGGTCAAAAATGTCCGCCGCACCGCCTTGCGCGTCCGCAACCCCGCCAACGCGCCTGATGACACGGACCGCTCGGTTCTCCAGGAATGGCTCGCGGGTTGGATTCCTTTCTGCCCGCCCGAACCCGCGATGAAGGAATTCACCGCCGCCGACGGCGCGAAAGAATTGCGCTATTACCGCCCGGTTCCGGTCATGGCCACCTGCCTCGCCTGCCACGGAAGCGGCGCGGAAATTCCCGGCAAGGTGCGCGCGGCTTTGCAACGTGATTACCCGCAAGACGCGGCCGTCGATTTCCAAGAAGGCGGTTTGCGCGGGGCCATCGTGGTCACTTTTGCCGCGGACTAGAACCCCGCCGCGGGCTTGCCGTCGTGGCGGCGGCCACCGCCCACCGCTACAGCCCGAAAACCAACCGCAGGAATCCCGATACAGGCTGCTCGAATTCAGCGAACTTCCCGCTGCGTCGCGGCGACTCCGCATCGAGATGTCCGGCGCCGGGAACGCGCACAACCTCCAAGCTCCCCGCATAGGCAGACAACATCCCGCGTGCGTTGCGGTTGGCATTGAGCGGTGCAGGGTCGGCCAGCAAGGCCAGGCCCGGCGCATGGACCTTTGCCGCGGCGGCTCGGCCTGTTCCGTTCCGATCCACCGGATCGAGTCCGACCCAGGCACCGACCACTTGGCCCAGCTGCGCCGCGGCCACGATGGTTTCGTACCCTCCGCGCGAAAATCCGATCAGGGCAACGCGTCCGTCCGTGCGGACAGCAACCGGCCAACGTCCGGCGCGCCCCAGTTCGACCAGGCCGACGAGGGCCGCCGTCTTGCCATCATCATTCGCGAAGGTCGGATTGGTCGGCACCACGACGAGGAATCCTTGGCCGGCGAGCGAAACGGCCCAGTGACCCATGCGGTCTTTGTTGGCGAGGAACCCGTGCACCACCACCGCCAGCGGGCGCGGCGTGTGGCCCGGCCGGAAATAAAAGTCGACGGAGAGCGACTCCCCGCGCACCTCGACGCGGTGCGTTTCCTTGCGGATTTCCGGCGGAATCTCCGGCGCAGTGACGCAACCGGCCGAAAGCAGGCACGGGCCGAGAAGGAACAGCCTCACGCCAGAGAGTCCCGGCAGAGCAGCGCCCTCTCCCACCGCTCCGGCACCGGGGCTCCGCCCGCCCCGACCAGTGCTCCGACGACGATCCCGCGGTGGCAATTATCCCCGCCAAGGTTGGTGTTCGCGACCAGCGCCACCTCGAGGTCGTCCGCGTATTTCCAGGCAAGATAAAGCGAGGCCGGAAAGGCATCCTGCAGGTAGCAGGCCGGACTCAGGATCGCGCCGATCACCTCTTCGTCGGAGCGCATCGCCCATGACTCGAGTTTTTTGCGTCCGACCCACCCGTGGCCGGAATTTTCAATGCTCTCGCGGACCTCTGCGCCGTTGAGGATGGCCACGAGCATTTTGGTCAGGTCGCGGGCCGCCGTCTCGACCTGCTCCCCACGGTGCGTCACCCGCACGTGCTCCCGCACCGCGGCCAGCGCGGCCGGTTCGTTCTCCGCATACCACACAGCGAGCAGCGGCACATGGGCCAAGCCGCCGATGTGGATATCCTCGCCGCCGCAATCCTCGGGCTTCTTGCCCCGCGCATACTTGGTGAAAAAATTCCGGTGGCATTCCTCCACATAGGTATCGCGGTGCCGTCCCGCCACGGTGAGGAAATCGACATAGCGCCGCGTGTAATCGGCACGATCGTAACCGCCGCATTGACGCAGCGAGGAGAGCAATTCAAGCGCGAGCTGCATATTGAGCGTGTTTTCCCCCGCGCGGAGGAACTGGTGATAGTGCACGCCGCGCTGCCCCCAATACTTTGCTTGATCGTGCAGGATCTCGCCCTTGAAATTGGACGCCGCATAACTCGATCGCCACAAAATGCTGTCCGCATGGGGATTCTGCGGCGCCGACAACTCCGTGACGCGTCCGTAATCCCGCTCGAGGGCCCCGCGGTCGTAATACCAGTGCACCGGCATGGCCAAGGCATCACCGAGGAAAGCGCCGAGCAGGCAGCCACGTTTGCGTCCTTCCAATCCGGTCATGCCGGACTTTCCTCCCTCGTCTCCCATCCCTCAACCCTCAACTTTGCCCTCACTGCGGCACGATCATTTGCTCCGGCAAAGGGGCGGATGTCGCCTTGCCGCGACGCACGACCATTTCGGCCGTCACATCGGTCCATTGCACGTCCGACACCACCGTGCGCCCCGGTTGCATGATCGGCACAAAGGTCGTGTAGTTCTGAGGCACGGTCTGCCACTTGCCTTTTTTGTCCTGCACCTGCGCGTAGTAGACGTTGTTCACCGGTATGGTCTGCCACGACGGCGGGATGTAGTTGTAGGTGCGCCGCGTATCGAAGGCCAACTGACGCAACACCACCGCGTCGGCACCCTGCAACCGGGCATTGTAGAGAATCGCCTTGTAGAGGAAGGGATACCCGCGGTCCGACTGCGCGACAAAGCGCCCGATCACCCGGTGCGGCCACGCCGGCGGCTCGGTCAGCACCGGCACCGGTGCATCCTTGGGCAAGGGCGGGAAAAATTCCGCCGCCGCAGGCGTGTAGAAGACCGTGGTCTCCTGCAACGAGGCACAACCGCCGAGGCCGCAGGCCGCCAGAAGGATCCACCAACGTCGCGTCATGTCCCACTGGCTACACCCGCCGCCCCGCCGGCGCAACAGCCCGCGCCGTATTTGACACCATCCCGCTCCTCCCGTAATCATTCAGTGTCCTGCCAATGGTGGCCGTAGCTCAATGGCAGAGCCCCGGATTGTGATTCCGGTTGTTGCGGGTTCGAATCCCGTCGGCCACCCGCCCCCGATGACCAACGACGAGAAATTCATGCGTGAAGCCCTGCGTCTCGCGCGGCGCGGCCTGGGCCAAACTTCCCCCAACCCCGCCGTCGGGTGCGTGCTGGTCAAAAACGGACGCATCATCGCCCGCGGTTGGCACCGCCGCGCCGGATTGCCCCATGCCGAAGTGGAGGCCTTGCGTTCGTTGAAGAATCCCGCGGCCGCCCGCGGCGCCACGGCTTATGTCACACTCGAGCCTTGCTCGACCCACGGACGCACCCCTCCCTGCACAAAAGCCCTGATCGAGGCCGGCATCCGCTGCGTGGTGGCCGGCGCCATCGATCCCGATCCGCGCCACCGCGGACGCGGCCTTGCGCTCCTGCGGAAAGCGGGGCTGGCCACGCGCCAAGGCGTGTTTGCCGCCGAATGCGAGGCGCTTAATCCGGATTTCCACCACACCATGACCACCGGTCTTCCTTGGGTTATGGCCAAATGCGGCATGTCCCTCGACGGGCGCCTGACTCGTCCGCGCGGTGAAGGCCAATGGATCACCTCTCCGGCCGCGCGCGCCGACGCGATGAAACTCCGGGCCCGCGTCGGGGCGATCTTGGTCGGGGCCGGCACGATCCGGGAGGACGACCCCGCGCTCACCCTGCGCGGGATCAAAGGAAGGCAACCATGGCGCGTGATCTGGGCCCCGCGCGGCGGGATTCCGCGGACGGCACGCGTTTTGCAGGACCGCTGGAAAGACCGGACGATTGTCCTCCGGACCCCCAGTTTGCGGGTCGCGCTCCGTGCCTTGGCCCGCCGCGGCATCCAGTCCGTGCTGGTCGAAGGCGGAGGTCACACCCTGGGCCGGCTCTTCGACGGAGGATTGGCTGACGAAGTGTTTTTTTATATCGCTCCCCTGCTGGCCGGAGGCCAAGTGCCGGCCGTGGGCGGCCGGGGAGCCGGCCAACCGGGGCAAGCCGTCCGATTGACCGGCACTGCCTACCAAAGGATCGGCCGCGACCTCCGGATCTCCGGGCGCACCCCCCAAGGTGAGGCCCCGGCAGTCGTTCGTGCTTGATCATTAGTTAATTACGAATTGCCGGACCCGAAAAAAAAGGAGGCGTTTTTCCTGAAAAATTGCTTGCGCCCCTCCCGCCATCCGCTACTCTCAAGGCCAGCGGAGCAATCCGTCGCAAACAAACCAACAAACCTAATCATGAAAAAATATATCATCACCAGCTTGGTGGCTGTCATCGCTGCGACTTCCTCGTCGTTCGCTGGCACCGAAACCGCAAGCTACAAGAAAACCGTTGTTCCTGTGGAAGAGCCCTGCCTCTACCGCGACAACGAATTCCAAATCGATGCCTTCGGCATGGGCGGCTTCTACCGCTCTGGCGACCCCGTCTGGGGTGGCGGCTTGGGCTTGAACTACTTCTTCGCCCGTTACTTCGGTCTCGGCGTCGAGCAGTTCGTCGCCGGCAACGACGGAATCGGCACGGAATGGGGCACCTTCGGTCACCTCTTCCTCCGCTATCCGTTCTGCTGGGGCCTCTCGCCCTACGCCATGGTCGGCATCGGCAAGATCTACAGTGAAAACAAAGAAGGCATCGGCGGCGGCGACGTCGGCGGTGGCTTGGAATACCGTTTCACCGAGAACATCGGCCTCTTCGTCGACGGCCGCTGGTTCTACTCGCCTGACATCAGCAACAGTGGCGGCGCCATCGCCCGCACGGGTCTGCGTTTCGCGTTCTAATTGCTGAATTGCTGAACTTCACCAACGGCGCCGGAGAAATCCGGCGCCGTTTTTCTTTGCCCGGAAGGGCAGTGCTCCCGCCGGGGTGCTCGGCCTGCTCTCTCTGCAAGAAGGAATCCGGGGAAACCGCAGAGGGCGCAGAGAGCACGGAGGCAGACGTCAGGCTCGCGGCTCTCGAGGACGCTCGCCTTCTAGACAATCTCTGTCTTTTGGAGGGTGGGCCGTCGCTTAGAGCGCTTTCGATTCAAGTGTTGACGCTGCGAGTCAGCGGGTTTTCTTCGTGGCATCGGCATCCTGCCGATGGTGGCTGTTCGTCACGGGCAGGATGCCCGTGCCACTTTTTTGCGCAACGCCGGATAGTGTAAAGAGTCGAACCACAAACGCTCTAGCCGCCGCTTGGCAAGTGGCGGCAAAACACACAGCGCCATGGATCGGCTGGAGCGATTCCGGAAATGTCGTCGCGCCTGGTGTAGCCGCGGCTACAGACTAGGTTGAACCGCCCCAAAGACTTCCCGCTCTCTCTTCGTGTCCTCTGCGGTCTCTGCGGTTTTGATGGGAACGTCACAAACCAACGGGACACTTCCGTTGGGGAGGCATGAGGAAGAAGTCGCGCCCGGGGACAAGCCTTCGCCGAATCGTCGCCGGGAACGGCGCCGCTACACCTCGCAGCGTCGGCGTCCCCGCCGACGGTCGTTTCGATCAAGGCAACCGGCCAGCGGACAAAAACTACTCCGCGGCCGGCGCGTCGGCTACGCCTTCGCCCACCATGTAGCGGGTGAAGCGGCGGATGACGATATTTTCGCCCAGCTCGGAAATCTTCGATTTGACCAAGTCGGCGATCGAGACGTCCGGATTTTTGATGAAGGGCTGCTCCATCAGGCAAATCGTTCCGTAAAATTTGTCGACCTTGCCCTCGACGATCTTGTCCACAATGTTGGCCGGCTTGCCTTCGACTTGCTGGCGGTAGATGGCGCGCTCGCGCTCGATCTCGGCAGGATCAACCTGCTCGCGGGAGACGCAGGTCGGATTGGCCGCCGCGATGTGCAGGGTGATGTCTTTGACCAACTCGCGGAAGTTTTCGTTTTTGGCCACGAAGTCGGTCTCGCAATTGACCTCGACCAACACCCCGACCTTGCCCTGCAGATGGATGTAGGAAGCGACGATGCCTTCCTTGGCGCTGCGGGAGGCTTTCTTGCCGGCCGAAGCGATGCCCTTGGCGCGGAGGATGTCCTCGGCCTTGGCCAAGTCGCCGGCGGCCTCGGTCAAGGCGCGCTTGCAGTCCATCATCCCCGCGTTGGTCTTTTCGCGGAGTTCACGGACGAGTTGGGGTGAGATGTCAGCCATGCTTGAAGTTTACAGTGTTCAGTTTTCGATTTTCAGCCAGTCCGCCGCGAAGCGGCCCCGGCGTTACTCGGCCACGGCGGCGAGGGCGGGGTCGGCCTTCTTTTGACGGATGCCGGACGCGCTCTTGATCGCCTCGACCAGCTTGGTCAGGACCACACGGATGGAGCGGATGGCGTCGTCATTGCCGGCGATCGGGTAATTGATCAATTCCGGATCGCAATTGGTGTCGACGATGGCCACCACGGGAATGCGAAGACGGTTGGCTTCACGGACGGCGATGTCCTCGCGGGTGGTGTCGATGACGACCACCGCGGCGGGCAACTTGTCCATTTCGCGGAGTCCGGCGAGGTTCTTCATCAGGCGGGCGAGTTCGCGGCGGAGGGACGCTTGCTCCTTCTTGCCGATTTTGACCACGCCGGGGCTCTTCAGCTTTTTCTCGATCTCATTGAGACGGGCCACGCTCTTGCGGATGGTCGCGAGATTGGTCAGCGTGCCGCCCAGCCAGCGGTTGTGGACGTAGAACTGGCCGCACGACTCGGCCGCTTCCTTGATCGCTTCCTGGGCCTGCTTTTTGCAGCCCACAAAGAGGACCTTGCCGCCGCCGGAGACGATGCCGGAGAGGAATTTCCTTGCCGTCTCCAGTTGCTCGACCGTGCGGCTGACGTCGATGATGTAGATGTCGTTTTTTTCTTCGAGGATGAACTCCCGCATCTTGGGGTTCCAGCGCTTGGTCTGGTGTCCGTAGTGGACGCCGGATTCGAGTAATTCGTTGATCAGTTCGATGGATGCCATGGTCTTGTTTCTGCTGACGGTTTAGCCGGCTTTTTTCTCGCTCTCGGCCGCGGCGGCGAGTTCCTCGCCGGGATCGACTTGCACGACTTCGATGTCGCGGGCGCCCTGGAATCCGGTGCCAGCCGGAATGAGATGGCCCATGATGACGTTCTCCTTGAAACCGCGCAGCTGGTCGATTTTGCCCAGTGTGGCAGCGTCGGTGAGGACGCGCGTGGTGTCCTGGAAGGACGCCGCGGAGATGAAGCTTTCCGTGCTGAGCGAAGCGCGGGTGATACCGAGCAGCACCGGTTCACCTTCGGCCGGCTTGCCGCCGAGCTTGGTGATGCGCTCGTTCTCGTTGTCGAACTCGGTCCGCTCGACTTTGTCGTCCCAGAGCAGGGTGGTGTCGCCCGGGTCGGTGATTTTCACCTTGCGCAGCATCTGGCGGATGATGATTTCGATGTGCTTGTCGTTGATCTCCACGCCCTGCAGGCGGTAGACCTCCTGCACTTCGTTCAGCAGGTGCTCTTGCAGCGCGGCGGGGCCGCAGACCGCGAGGATCTCGTGCGGGAGCACGGGACCTTCGGTCAACTGGTTGCCCTTCTTCACACGGTCGCCGTCGGCCACGATGATGTGCTTGTTCAGCGGGATGAGGTGTTCCTCCTCCTCCTTGGTCTCGACGTCGAGTACGAGCAGACGGCGCTTGCCGCGGGCCGTGCCTTCGATTTTGACGATGCCGTCGATCTTGGCGATCTCGGCGGAATCCTTCGGCTTGCGGGCTTCGAACAATTCAGCCACGCGGGGCAGACCGCCCGTGATGTCTTTGGTCTTGGCGATTTTGCGCGGTGTTTTGGCGAGGAGCTGTCCAGCCTCAACCTTTCGGTTGTCCGCCACCACGACGTGGGCGCCGGCCGGTATCGAGTAGCTGGCCACGACTTTCTTCTCCTCGTCGACCACCACGATCTGCGGGTGCAGGTCTTCTTTGTGCTCGATGACAACGAGACCGGTGATGCCGGTGGCCTCGTCGACCTCGCGCTTGACGCTCAGGCCGGGGATCATGTCGCGGAATTCCACCGTGCCGGGGCGCTCGGTCAGGATCGGGAGGTTGTAAGGATCCCACTGGACGAAGACTTCGCCTTTCTTGACCTTGCCGCCGTCATTCACGGAGACAACCGAACCGATCACGATGCTGTGGCGCTCGAGTTCGCGGCCATCCTTGTCGTTGTAAATGCCGATGAAGCCGTTCTTGTTGAGAACGATGTTGTTGCTGTCGGTCGAGGTCACGGTGCGGAGCTCGACGTAACGGACGGTGCCGTCGTGCTTGGCCTTGATGATCGGCTGCTTGAAGGTCTGGCTGGCCGTGCCGCCGATGTGGAAGGTACGCATGGTCAACTGCGTGCCGGGCTCGCCGATGGACTGGGCCGCGATGATCCCGACCGCTTCGCCCACGTGGATGAGCTTGCCGTTGGCCAGGTTTCGGCCGTAGCACTTGGCGCAGCAGCCGCGCTTGGATTCGCAGGTCAGGACCGAGCGGATGCGGAGTTGCTCCACGCCTATGTGCTCGAGCGCGGCGGCGGTTTCCTCGTCGACGATATGACCCGACTTGATGACGGCTTTTCCGGTCACGGGATCCTTGAGCGTCTCGCAGCTGGTGCGGCCGATGATGCGGGTCTTGAGGTCGACGACCTCTTCGTCACCCTCGTAGATGGGCTGGACGAGGATGCCTTTAACCGTGCCGCAATCTTCTTCGGTGATGATGACGTCCTGTGCGGCGTCGACCAATTTGCGCGTGAGGTAGCCCGAGTCAGCCGTCTTCAGCGCGGTGTCGGCCAGACCTTTGCGGGCGCCGTGGGTCGAAATGAAATACTCGAGCACAGTGAGGCCTTCGCGGAAATTCGAGGTGATGGGACGCTCGATAATTTCACCGGACGGCTTGGCCATGAGGCCGCGCATGCCGGCCAGCTGTTTGACCTGCTGCCGGTTACCACGGGCACCGGAGTCGACCATGAGGAAGACCGGGTTCATTTCCTTGCGGCCCTCGTTGTGGTCGAGGGTGCGGAACATGACGTTGGAGATTTCTTCGCCCGCGTGGGTCCAGATATCGATGATTTTGTTGTAGCGCTCGCCGTCGGTGATGATGCCCTTGCGATACTGCTTCTCGACTTCTTCGATCTGCTTGTGGGCGCGGTCGATTTCGACCTGCTTTTCCTTCGGGATGATCATGTCGACGATGCCGATGGAAATACCGGCGCGCGTCGCTTCTTTGAAGCCGAGGTCTTTGAGACGATCAAGGGTTTCCACGGTCATTTTCTGCCCGCCCACTTGATAGGTATTCCAGATGATCTCGCTGAGCTGCTTTTTGCCGGCCGGCTTGTTGATGAAGCCGAGGCCTTCGGGCCAGATTTCGTTGAAACGGACGCGGCCCGCGGTGGTCTCGATAACTTTCTTCGACGGATCACCGTAGACGGTTTCTTTGGCGAAGTCGGGGTTCTTGTAGAGAATGCGGGTGTGCGTCTTGATCGCGTCTTCGGAAATGGCCAACTCGACCTCCGAGGACTCGGCGAAGAGCGGCAGGCGCACGTCGCGGTTTTTGTCCGTGATCCGCGGGTTCTGCGTGAGGTAGTAGCAGCCGAGGGTGATGTCCTGCGACGGCGTGGTGATCGGCTTGCCGCTGGACGGCGAGAAGATGTTGTTCGTGGCCAGCATGAGCATGCGGGCTTCGAGTTGGGCCTCGGCCGAGAGCGGGACGTGGACGGCCATCTGGTCGCCGTCGAAGTCCGCGTTGTAGGCGGTGCAGACGAGCGGGTGGATGCGGATGGCTTCGCCTTCGATCAGCAGCGGCTCGAAAGCCTGGATGGAAAGGCGGTGAAGCGTGGGCGCGCGGTTGAGCATGACCGGGTGGCCCTTGGTCACCTCTTCGAGGATGTCCCAGACGATAGGCTCCTGGCGCTCGATGATTTTCTTGGCGCTGCGCACGGTGTGCACGTAACCGAGTTCCTTGAGGCGGCGGATGATGAAGGGCTCGAACAAAACGAGCGCCATTTTCTTCGGGAGACCGCACTGGTTGAGCTTGAGTTCGGGTCCGATGACGATGACCGAGCGGCCCGAGTAATCGACGCGTTTGCCGAGCAGATTCTGGCGGAACCGGCCCTGCTTGCCCTTGAGCATGTCGCTGAGCGACTTGAGCGGGCGGTTGCTCGCCCCGGTAACGGCGCGGCCGTGGCGGCCGTTGTCGAAGAGAGCATCGACCGCTTCCTGGAGCATGCGCTTTTCGTTGCGGATGATGACCTCCGGCGTTTTCAGCTGGAGAAGGTTTTTCAACCGGTTGTTGCGGTTGATGACGCGACGGTAGAGGTCGTTAAGGTCGGAGGTGGCGAAGCGGCCGCCTTCGAGCGGAACGAGCGGACGGAGGTCCGGCGGGATGACCGGCAGGACATTGAGGATCATCCAATCCGGACGTGTGCGCGACTGGAGGAAGCCCTGGGCGAGCTTGAGACGCTTGGCCAGCTTGGTCTTGGTCGTCTTGCTCTTGGTTTTTTCCATCTGCTCCTGCAGATCTTTGACCAGGGCCCCGAGGTCGATGCGCTCGAGAAGTTTTTGCAACGCTTCGGCGCCCATGCCAGCGGTGAAGTCTTCGCCATATTGCTCTTCGGCTTCACGAAACTCGGTTTCGTTGAGGAGTTGTCCGGCTTCAAGGCTGGTGTTGCCCGGGTCGATGACGAGGTAATCCTCGTAATAAATGACGCGCTCGAGCTGCTTGCCCGTGAGGTCGAGCATGAGGCCGAGGCGGGATGGCGTGCATTTGTAGAACCAGATGTGCGAGACGGGTACGGCCAGTTCGATGTGGCCCATGCGTTCGCGGCGCACCCGCGCGAGGGTGACTTCGACGCCGCAACGGTCGCAGACGACGCCCTTGTGTTTGATGCGCTTGTATTTGCCGCAGGTGCATTCCCAGTCCCGGGTCGGACCGAAGATGCGCTCGCAGAAAAGGCCGCCCTTTTCCGGCTTGAACGTGCGGTAGTTGATCGTCTCGGGATTTTTCACCTCGCCGTGGCTCCAGGAGCGGATGGACTCCGGGGAGGCCACCGTGATGGAGACTTGGTCGAAAGTCGGGGCGGTCTCGCCCGACAGGTCGCGTAGCATTTGGTCGCTCATGATTTCTTTTTGATCCCGTTGATTGTCAGGCCACGAGGTCCGCGGGCACGCGGCTCGGCTTGCCGGCCTTCACGTCGAGGCCGAGACTTTTCATTTCCTTGATGAGAACGTTGAACGATTCCGGCGTGCCGGCCTCGAGCGAGTTGTCGCCTTTGACGATCGACTCGTAGATCCGCGTGCGGCCCTGCACGTCGTCGGATTTGACCGTGAGCAGTTCCTGCAGCGTGTAAGCGGCGCCGTAGGCTTGGAGAGCCCAGACTTCCATTTCGCCGAAGCGCTGGCCGCCGTATTGTGCTTTGCCGCCCAGCGGTTGCTGGGTGACGAGCGAGTAAGGTCCGACCGCGCGAGCATGGATTTTGTCGGCCACGAGGTGGCCCAGCTTCATCATGTAGATATAGCCGACGACAACTTCCTGCTCGAAACGGTCGCCGGTGCGTCCATCGTGGACCACGGCTTTCCCGTTGGGTTGGACCCAAGTGAAGCCGTCCACTTTGCTCGCCTGCTTCATGTAATCGAAGATTTTGTCCTCGCTGATGCCGTCGAAGACCGGCGTGGCGACCTTGAAGCCGAGTGCCTTGGCCGCGATGCCTAGGTGGGTTTCCAGGACTTGGCCGACGTTCATGCGGCTCGGCACGCCGAGCGGGTTGAGCACGATGTCGACCGGAGTGCCGTCGGCGAGGAAAGGCATGTCTTCCTCGGGCACGATCTTGGCGACCACGCCCTTGTTGCCGTGGCGTCCGGCCATCTTGTCGCCCACGCTGAGCTTGCGCTTGCTGGCGATGTAAACTTTGACCTGCTTGACAATGCCGGGATCGACTTCGTCGCCGCTTTCCACGCGCATCATGTTTTCCTCGCGCTCGTGCTGGAGGTCGTCGAAACGGTGGCGGTATTGACCGATGATCTCGAGGATCTTGTTGCGGATCGGGCTCGGGTCGATCTCGACCTGGTTGTAGACGCCGGCCAGCTTGCGCAGGAGGGTCTTGGTGATCTTCCGGTTGGCCGGGATGATGATCTCGCCGCTCTCGCCGTTGACCACGTCGAGCGGGATCTTTTCGCCGAGAAGAACGTTGGAAAGCGCCTCGGTCAGCTGCTCATGGAGTTCATCGCTGCGCTTCTTGTAGTCGTCCTCCATTTGCTTGGCGTGCTTCTTCGCCTCGGCCGGCGAGAGCTTCGACTTGGCCAGTTCCTTTTTCGAGGAAACTTTGACGTCCATGACGATGCCGTAAGTGCCGGAGGGCACGGTGAGCGAGGTGTCTTTCACGTCGGCCGCCTTCTCGCCGAAGATGGCGCGCAGGAGGCGTTCTTCGGGGGCGAGTTCGGTCTCGCTTTTCGGGGTGATTTTGCCGACGAGAATGTCGCCGGGCTTCACTTCCGCGCCGATGCGGACCACGCCGTCGGCACCGAGGTTGCGCAGGGCTTCCTCGCCCACGTTCGGGATGTCGCGGGTGATTTCTTCGGGTCCGAGCTTGGTGTCGCGGGCGCCGATTTCGAACTCATCGATGTGGATCGAGGTGTAGATGTCCTCCTTGACCACACGCTCGCTGATCATGATAGCGTCTTCGAAATTGTAACCGCTCCACGGCATGAATGCGACGAGCACGTTGCGGCCGAGGGCGAGTTCGCCTTTCTCGGTGCAGGGACCGTCGGCAATGACATCATTCTTTTTGACCGATTGTCCTTTGCTGACGATTGGGTGCTGGTTGATGCACGTGCTGCTATTCGAGCGCATGAACTTGCGCAATTCGTAGACGTAAACGTGTTTCTCGGGATCGGTCTTGATCTTGCGTTTACCCTCGGGCAGGTGGCCGTCCTTGGTCACGATAATTTGGTCGGCGGTGACCGAAGCCACTTTGCCGGACTCTTCGGCGATAATGACCGCTTTCGAATCGCGGGCCACACGGCCTTCAAGGCCGGTGCCGACGAGCGGAGAATCCGAGCGGAGAAGCGGCACACCCTGCCGCTGCATGTTCGAGCCCATAAGCGCGCGGTTGGCGTCGTCATGCTCGAGGAACGGAATCAATCCGGCCGCCACGGAAACCAGCTGCTTGGGCGAGACATCCATGTAGTGGACCTTGGACGGCTCGACTTCGAGGAAGTCGCCGCGGTAGCGGACGGAAACCTTGTCTCCGACGAGTTTGCCGTTTCCATCGACCACGGAGTTGGCCTGGGCGACGAGGAAGTTTTCCTCTTTGTCAGCCGGCATATAGTCAATCGTGTCGGTGACGCGTCCGTTGGTCACTTTGCGGTAAGGCGTTTCGATGAAACCGAAATCGTTGATCCGCGCGAAAGTGCTGAGCGAGCTGATCAGGCCGATATTCGGACCTTCCGGCGTCTCGATCGGGCAGATGCGGCCGTAGTGCGAGGGATGCACGTCGCGGACTTCGAATCCGGCACGGTCGCGGCTGAGACCGCCGGGCCCGAGGGCGGAAAGGCGGCGTTTGTGGGTCAATTCGGACAGCGGATTCGTCTGATCCATGAACTGGCTGAGCTGCGAGCGTCCGAAGAAATCGCGGACCACGCCGCTGAGAGCCTTCGGGTTGATCAGTTTGGAAGGCGTGATGTGCTCGAGGGCGGAATCGAACAAGGTCATGCGCTCTTTGACCACGCGCTCGGTGCGGGCCAGGCCGGTGCGGCACTGGTTGGCGAGAAGCTCGCCCACCGTGCGGACGCGGCGGCTGCCGAGGTGATCGATGTCATCGACGAGACCTTCCTCGCGCTTCAGTTCGAGCAGGTGCTTGACCGACGCGATGAAATCCTCGCGGGTCATCACGCGGTTTTCGTCGGGCACGTTGAGATTGAGTTTGAGATTGATCTTGTGGCGTCCGACGCGACCGAGGTCGTATTTTTTCGGATCGAAAAACATGCGTTTGAGCATGCTCTTGGCGTTGGCCACGGTCGGCGGATCACCGGGTCGCAGCTTGCGGTAGATGTCCTTGAGCGCTTCTTCTTCGTTGTGCGCGGGGTCTTTGCGCAGGGACTTGATGATGGTGTCGTCGGCCGAGACGTCGACCACAGTCGCCTTGGCGATGCCGGCAGCAAGGAGACGTGCGATGGTCGCCTTGTTGAGCGGTTCGAAGGCGTTGGCCAGGACGATTTCGCCGTCCTTGATGTCTTCGACCAGCACCTTGCTGGCCAGCTCGTCCTCATCGAGGCGGCCGCTCAGCTTGAGATCCTGCGTGGTGTAGAAAAGACTGATGATGTCCTTGTCGGACGGATAACCCATGGCGCGCAGGAAGGTCGTGGCAAGGAACTTGCGGCGGCGCTTGCGGCGGTCCATGTAGACGTAGAGCAAATCGTTGGTGTCGAACTGCACCTCGACCCATGAGCCGCGGTCTGGAATGATCCGGAAACTGTAGAGAATTTTACCGTTGGCGTGGACCGTCGACTCGAAGCAGATGCCGGGCGAGCGATGGAGCTGGCTGACGATGACACGCTCGGCCCCGTTGATGACGAACGTGCCCTGCGGGGTCATGAGCGGGAGTTCGCCCATGTAAACTTTTTCTTCTTTCGTGCCTTTCTCGTCCTTGAAGCGGAAGGTCACATGGAGTGGCGCGCTGAAGGTTTCGCCTTCGCGCTGCGCCTCGAGCGAGCTGAGTTTGGGCGTGCCGATGTCATAACCGACATACTCGAGCACCATTTTCTCGTCATAGCTCGGAATGGGGAAGACTTCGCGAAAGACCGCCTCGAGGCCGGTGTTCTTGCGCTTGGACGGCGTGACACCCTCCTGCAGGAATTCCTTGTAGGAATCGATCTGCAGCTCGATGAGATTGGGCGCTTCCGTGGTTTCCTTGAGTTTGCCGAAGTAGAGACGATCAGACATTGGTGCGATGGTATTTTGAGTGCGCGGAGCGCTGGCCTATTCCCCCGGCGCGACGAATGTGTCGGTGAGACAAAACATCCCTGCAATGGCCAAGCAGGCGCGGTAGCGCCATGCTGACTCAGAGCAGGGTGTCAAGCTTTGGACAATGGTTCGACGGAATTCCCGGGAAAGACCTTGCACTATGAACGGCTCCCGGGCGGAGGTCAAGGGGAAAAATTCGCCTTTCTTCCCCGCCCGGGAAGCAGATTATTTGATTTCGACTTTGGCGCCGGCCGCTTCGACTTTTTTCTTGATCTCTTCGGCTTCTTCCTTGGTCACGCCCTCCTTGAGGGCCTTGGGAGCACCCTCGACGAGGGCTTTGGCGTCGGCCAAACCGAGTCCGGGCACCGCGGCACGGACCTCTTTGATCACGGCAATTTTGTTGCCGCCGGCTTCGGCGAGGATGACGTCGAAGGAGGTCTTCTCCTCCGCAGGGGCGGCAGCGGCTCCGCCAGCGGCGGGCGCGGCGGCAGCGGCCACCGGAGCGGCGGCACTGACTCCCCATTTTTCCTCGAGGGCTTTGACGAGTTCGGACACTTCGAGAACGGTCAAGCCGCTCAGCTGGTCCACGATGGTTTCGATATTTGCCATTCTTTCTTAGCGGCCGCCCGGGTGTGTCCGTGCGGCCTGCTTCCTTGGTTATGGTATTGTCGCCCGCCGGAGCTCCGGCGAATTTGAGGCGGGCAGCTGCCCGACCGACAAGGAACCGTTTCTTTTTGGTTTTCCCCGCACGGTCACAAATCGGCCGCGCGGAAAATTGTTCAGGCCGCCCCTCCCCCGGCGTCGACCTTGGCCTTGAGCGCGCGGGCGAGGCTCGCCCCGGGCTCGTTGAGGGTGCGCACCAGCTTGCCGGCCGGCGAATTGAGCAGGCCGAGCAACTGGGCCTGCAGCACCGGGAGCGGCGGCAGGTCGGCCATGGCCTGGACCTGCGCGGCGGTGAGCAGCGCGTTGTCGAGGATGCCGACTTTGACGCTCGGCTTTTTGAATTCGGCGGCGAAAGTTTTGATCACCTTGGCCGTGGCGCAGATGTCCTGTTCGCCGGTCACGATGGCGGTCTGACCGGCCAACGACTCCGACATGTCGGGCAAGCCGAGTTCGGTTGCGGCGATGCGCAGCATGGTGTTTTTCACCACGTGGCATTCGGCGCCGACCGCGTCGAGACGCGTGCGCAGCTCGGCGAACTGGTCGACTTTGAGCCCGGTGTAATCGGCGACGAGCAGGAACGGCGAAGCGTTCAGCTGGTCTTTGAGATCCTTGACGATATTGGCTTTTTCGGGGCGCATGGTCAGTTCTTGCTGAGGTTGGAGATGTCCAGCGGGATGCCGGGGGTGACAGTGGCCGCGAGGGTCACGCTTTCGATGAAAACGCCTTTGGCCGTGGGCGGGCGCGATTTGGCCACCGCGTCGAGCACAACATCGGCGTTGGCCACGAGGGCGTCTTCGCTGAAGGAAAACTTGCCGACCGGGACGGCGATGTTGCCGTTCTTGTCGAGTTTGAATTCCACGCGTCCGGCTTTGACCTCGCCGACCGCCTTGGCCGTGTCGTCGGTCACCGTGCCGGTTTTGGGATTCGGCATGAGTCCGCGCGGTCCGAGCACTTTGCCCAACTTGCGCACTTCGGCCATGGCCGCCGGCGTGGAAATGGCCACGTCGAAATCGGAGAATCCTTCGGAGCACTTTTTGATCATGTCCTCGTAACCGACAAACTCGGCTCCCGCGGTTTTGGCCGCTTCGGCCGCCGTGCCGGTGGCGAAGACAAGAACGCGGACGTTTTTGCCGCTTCCGTGCGGGAGGGGCGTGGTGCCGCGGACCATCTGGTCGGACTGTTTCGGATCCACCCCCAGGTGCATGGAGAGGGTGACCGTCATGTCATATTTGGCCGGGGGCATGTCCTTGAGGACTTTGACCGCCTCGGCTAACGCGTATTTCCGCGAGGGATCGACGACTTTTTTGGCCGCCTCGTATCGTTTGCTTCGGTTTTTTGCCATGGATTTTTGCAGTGCGAACGTCCGCCTTGGCAGACTCCTGCGGTTGTGTCCCCCGCTTGTGCGCGGGACGGGTTGGAATGATTTACGCTTCGATCTCCACGCCCATCTGACGCGCGGTGCCGGCGATGATTTTCATCGCGGCCTCGTCGTCGCGGGCATTGAGGTCGTTCATCTTGATCTTGACGATCTCGAGGAGTTGTTTTTTGGTCAGTTTGCCGACCTTGGTTTTGTTCGGTTCCTTCGATCCGGCGGCGATGCCGGCCACCTTTTTGATCAGCACGGACGCCGGGGGCGACTTGGTGATGAAGGTGAAGGACTTGTCTTTGTAAACCGTGATGACCACCGGGAGGATGTCGCCGGCCTGCTTTTGCGTGGCGGCGTTAAACTCCTTGCAGAAGGCCATGATGTTGACGCCTTTTTGTCCGAGCGCCGGGCCGACCGGGGGTGCCGGGTTGGCCTGACCCGCGGGGATCTGCAGCTTGATGGTTCCGATGATTTCCTTTGCCATAAAAATTTCTCCCTACTCTTCGCGGTCGACTTGCCAGTATTCGAGTTCGACCGGCGTTTCCCGTCCGAAAATGGTGACCGACACGCGCAGCTTGCCTTTGTCCGGATCGACTTCCTCGACCACGCCCGTCTGGTTTTGGAACGGCCCGTCGGCCACTTTGACTTTCTCGCCGACTTGGAACGACACCTTCGGTTTGACCGTGTCGACGCGTTCCTGGATCTGCGCGAGCATGCTCTCGACCTCGCGCGGACGCATCGGGGTCGGACGGTCCTTCGTCCCGGCGAAGCCGATCACGCCGGGCGTGTCCTTGATGAAATACCACGTGCGATCCATCAGCCCGCCCTCCTCGGTGAGGAGATGCATGTTGACGATGATGTAGCCGGGGAAGAATTTCCGCGTCGTCTCGCTCTTTTTGCCCTGCTTGATCTCCTGCACGCGCTCGGTCGGGATGAGCACGTTGAAGACAAGATCGCCCATCTCCTCGGTTTTCAGCCGCTTGACGATGCTGTCATAGACTTTCTTCTCCTGGCCGGAGAGGACCTGCACGACAAACCATTGGTCGCGCGGGGCCGGGATGCGAAGGGCGGTGGTGGACATGAAACAGTTTTCCTTACGGGCGGGTCAGCCAACCGACGGCGTTGACCAGCATGAGGTCGAAGAACGCGATGTAACCGCCCACAATCAGCATCGCCACGATGACCACGACGGTCGAATCGGCCAGTTCCTTGTAGCGGCGGAATCCTTTTTCCTTCGGATCCCACG
>JBBECM010000053.1:0-4351 GCA_040881855.1 Chthoniobacterales bacterium
AGCCAATATCGTCAAGGATCTCAAAGACCAGCTGAACGCTTCGCCGTTCCTGCTGGTCGCCGATTACACCGGGCTCAAGGTCGACCAGTTCGCCGAGCTACGCACCCGCCTCGTCGCCGTCGGCGCCGAGTGTCACGTGGTGAAAAACACCATGTTGCGCATCGCGGCGACCGAACTCGGCTTGCCCGACATGGCCGAATCGCTGAGCGGCCAGACGGCCATCGTCACCGGCGAGCAGGACATCTGCGCCACCGCCAAGGTGATCAAAACATTCGCCGCCGAATTCAAGAAGCTGGCCGTCAAGGTCGGCATCTTGGACAACGCATTGCTCACCACCGCGCAGGTCGAGGCCATGGCCGACCTGCCACCGCTGCCGGTGTTGCAATCCCAACTGCTCGGCCTGCTCAACATGCCGGCCAGCCAGTTGGTGCGCACCCTCAACGAGCCCGGCGCGAGCCTCGCCCGCGTGCTCAAGGCCAAAGTGGACGCCGGGGGAGGGGCGGCCTGAAAACTTTTCCCGCGCGTCCGTTCTGCGGTCGCACGGGAGAAACCAAACATCAACGGTTCCTTGTCGGTCGGACGGCTGTCCGCCTCAAATTCGCCGGAGCCCCGGTGCGCGACAATACCACAACCAAGGAAGCAGGCCGCGCCGGTAATGCCGGAGTGGCCGCTGCAAAGATAGTATGGCAAACATTGAAACCATCGTGGACCAACTGAGCGGCTTGACCGTTTTGGAAGTGTCCGAACTCGTCAAAGCCCTCGAAGAAAAATGGGGAGTCAGTGCCGCCGCTCCGGTGGCCGCTGCCGCCGCGCCCGCCGCTGGCGGAGCCGCTGCCGCCCCTGCGGAGGAGAAGACCTCCTTCGACGTCATCCTCGTCGAGACCGGCGGGAACAAGATCGGCGTGATCAAAGAGGTTCGCGCCGCGGTGCCCGGACTGGGCCTGGCCGACGCCAAAGCCCTCGTCGAGAGCGCCCCGAAACCCCTCAAAGAGGGCGTAACCAAGGAAGAAGCCGAAGAGATCAAGAAAAAGATCGAAGCGGCCGGAGCCAAGGTCGAAATCAAATAATCTGCATCCCGGGCGGGGAAAAGGTGAAATATTCCCCTTGACCCCCGCCCGGGAACCTTTCATAGTGCACGGTCTGTCCCGGGAATCCCGTCGAACCATTGTCCAAAGCTTGACACCCTGCTCTGAGTCCACGTGGCGCTTACGCGTCCGATTGGCCGGTGCGGGGATGTTTTGTCTCACGGACTTTATCGTCGTGTCGGGCCACTAGACCAGCGCTTCGCGCATTCACAACACCATCGTACCAATGTCAGATCGTCTCTACTTCGGCAAACTCAAGGAAACCACGGAAGCGCCCAACCTCATCGAACTGCAGATTGATTCCTACAAGGAATTTCTGCAAGAGGGCACCGCACCGTCCAAGCGCAAAAACACCGGCCTCGAAGCCGTGTTCCGCGAAGTCTTTCCCATCCCGAGCTATGACGAAAAGATGGTGCTTGAGTATACGGGCTATGACATCGGCACGCCGAAGCTCAGCTCGCTCGAGGCCCAGCGCGAAGGCGAAACCTTCAGCGCGCCGCTGCATGTGACTTTCCGTTTCAAGGACGAGAAGGGGACAAAAGAAGAAAAAGTTTACATGGGCGAACTTCCGCTCATGACGCCTCAGGGCACATTTGTCATCAACGGTGCCGAGCGCGTCATCGTCAGCCAGCTCCACCGCTCGCCCGGCATTTGTTTCGAGTCGACCGTGCACGCCAACGGCAAGGTCCTCTACAGCTTCCGCATCATTCCCGACCGCGGCTCGTGGGTCGAAGTGCAGTTCGACACGAACGATCTGCTCTACGTCTACATGGATCGCCGTAAACGCCGCCGCAAATTCCTCGCGACGACTTTTCTCCGTGCCATGGGCTACCCGTCCGACAAGGACATCGTCGGTCTTTTTTACACGCCGCAGGATCTCAAACTCAGCGGTCGCCTCGACGAAGACGAGTTGGCCAGCAAGGTGCTGGTCGAAGACATCAAGGACGGAGAGATCGTTCTGGGCAACGCCTTCGAACCCCTCAACAAAGCGACCATTTCCCGCCTCCTTGCCGCCGGCATTGCCAAGGTGAGCGTGGTCGACGTGTCGGCCGATGACACCATCATCAAGTCGCTGCGCAAAGACCCCGCGCACAACGAGGAAGAAGCGCTCAAGGACATCTACCGCAAGCTGCGCCCTGGTGATCCGCCGACCGTGGCCAACGCCAAGAGCATGCTCAAGCGCATGTTCTTTGATCCGAAAAAATACGACCTCGGCCGTGTTGGTCGCCACAAGATCAACCTTAAGCTTAATCTGAACGTCCCCGACGAGAATCGGGTCATGGTGCGCGAGGACTTCATCGCCGCGGTCAAACATCTCCTCGAGCTCAAGCGCGAGGAAGGCATGGTCGACGACATCGACCACTTGGGTAGCCGCCGCGTCCGCACGGTGGGCGAGTTGCTGGCCAACCAGTGCCGCACCGGCCTGGCCCGCACCGAGCGCGTGGTCAAAGAGCGTATGACCTTGTTCGACTCCGCCCTCGAGCACATCACGCCTTCCAAACTGATCAACCCGAAAGCTCTCAGCGGCGTGGTCCGCGACTTCTTCGGTCGCTCGCAGTTGAGCCAGTTCATGGATCAGACGAACCCGTTGTCCGAACTGACCCACAAGCGCCGTCTTTCCGCCCTCGGGCCCGGCGGTCTCAGCCGCGACCGCGCCGGTTTCGAGGTGCGCGACGTGCACCCGTCCCACTACGGCCGCATCTGCCCGATCGAAACTCCGGAAGGCCCGAACATCGGTCTGATCAGTTCGCTCAGCACGTTTGCGCGCATCAACGATTTCGGTTTCATCGAAACGCCTTACCGCAAAGTGACCAATGGCCGCGTCAGCGACTCCATTGAATACCTGCCGGCCGACAAGGAAGAAAATTTCCTCGTCGCCCAGGCCAACTCGGTGGTCGATAGCCACGGCAAACTGGTCGGTGACCGGGTGTCCGTCCGCTATCGCGGCGACTTCCTCGAAGTCGAGCCGGCCAAAGTCCACTACATGGACGTTTCGCCCAAGCAGCTTGTTTCCGTGGCGGCCGGCCTGATCCCGTTCCTCGAGCACGATGACGCCAACCGCGCGCTCATGGGCTCGAACATGCAGCGCCAAGGCGTGCCGCTTCTGCGTTCCGATTCGCCGCTGGTCGGCACCGGCCTTGAAGGCCGCGTGGCCCGCGACTCGAAGGCGGTCGTGATTGCCGAGGAGTCCGGCAAAGTTGCTTCGGTCTCCGCCGATCAGATCATTGTGACGAAGGACGGCCACTTGCCGGAAGGCAAGCGCAAGATCAAGACCGACCCGGAGAAGCATGTTTACGTTTACGAATTGCGCAAATTCATGCGCTCGAACAGCAGCACGTGCATCAACCAGCACCCGATTGTGGTCAAGGGACAGTCCGTCAAAAAAGATGAGGTCATCGCCGACGGCCCGTGCACGGAGAAAGGTGAACTTGCGCTCGGACGCAACGTGCTCGTCGCGTTCATGCCCTGGAGCGGCTACAACTTCGAGGATGCCATCATGATCAGCGAGCGCGTGGTCAAAGAGGACATCTACACTTCGATCCACATCGACGAATTCGAAATCGGCGCCCGCGACACCAAGCTCGGCCCCGAGGAAATCACCCGCGACATCCCGAACGTCGGCGAGGAAGCCCTGCGTAACCTCGGCCCCGACGGCGTGGTCCGCATCGGTGCGGAAGTGAAACCCGGTGACATCCTTGTCGGCAAAATCACTCCGAAGAGCGAAACCGAACTCGCCCCCGAGGAGCGCCTCCTGCGCGCCATCTTCGGCGAGAAAGCGGCCGACGTGAAAGACACCTCGCTGACCGTGCCCTCCGGCACTTACGGCATCGTCATGGACGTCAAGGTCTCCTCCAAGAAGGAGCTGGCCAAGTCCAAGATGACCCCGGCCGAGGCCAAGAAGCACGCCAAGCAGCTCGAAGAGGATTACAAAAAACGTAGCGACGAACTGCACGAGCAGCTCACCGAGGCGCTCTCCAACGTCCTGCTCGGCGAGAAGATCCCCCTCGACGTGGTCAACGGCGAGAGCGGCGAGATCATCATTCCGGCCAACCGCAAAATTACCAAGACCCTCCTGCGCAAGCTGGCTGGCGTCTACAATCAGGTCGAAATCGATCCGAGCCCGATCCGCAACAAGATCCTCGAGATCATCGGCCAATACCGCCACCGCTTCGACGACCTTCAGCACGAGCGCGAGGAGAACATGATGCGCGTGGAGAGCGGCGACGAAGTCGATCCCGGCATCGTCAAGCAGGTCAAAGTTTACA
>JBBECM010000054.1:0-4331 GCA_040881855.1 Chthoniobacterales bacterium
TGTCGATTTTGACCTGCTTGTCGCCGCTGAGGGCGCCGACTTCCCTGGTCATGTTTTCGATTTCGGAGCCTTTGCGGCCGATGACAAGGCCCGGGCGGGCGGTGAAAATGGTGACCCGCAGACTGTTCCAGGCGCGTTCGATGACGATCTTGGACACGGCGGCTTGGCGGAGCTTGCCCTTGAGGTAGGCGCGAATTTTGAGGTCGGCGTGCAGGTGGTCGGCAAAATCGCGGCGCGAGGCATACCACTTCGATCCCCAGTCGCGGGAGATGGGGAGGCGGAAGCCGATCGGGTGAACTTTTTGTCCCATGGTGTTATTCGGCTTTCTCCGCGGCCGGCGCGGCGGCCTCGGCGGCCGGTTTGGTCTCTTCTTTCTTCACCGCGCTTTTCTTTTTCGCGGCGGGTTTTTTGGAAGCGGCTTTTTTCTTGGCGGCTTTGCGCGTCTCGCGCGTTTCGATTTCGATCTCGTCGGTCAGGATGATGCGGATGTGGCTCGTGCGTTTGCGGATCGGGCCGGCGCTGCCGCGGGCTTTCGGGATGAACCGCTGGAAGGTCGGCCCCTCGCCCACCACGGCTTCGCGCACCACGAGGGTTTCGACGCGGGCTTGATGGTTGTTCTCGGCATTGGCCACGGCGCTTTTCAGCGTCTTGGCGACAAGATCGGCGGCCTTCTTCGGGGTGAAGGCGAGCAGATCGAGGGCTTTCTGCACGGGCAGTCCCTGGATCTCGCGCGTCACCTCGCGCGCTTTGAACGGCGAGATGCGGGCGAATCTGTAGATCGACCTGGTTTCCATTTTATTAAAATTTTCTTTGTGTTTGTTGTTCCTAACGGCGGGCGTCCACCCGGAGGCGGTCGCCCGTTTTTATCGAGTCCTCTTCGGACACGAGATTCTGGATGACGGCGCCGCTGATGCGGTCGCGTACGTCGATGACCCGAACTTCCCCCACGCGGCGGTTGTCGCGCCACACTTGGAAAGGCATTCCGACTTTCACGCCCGCGTTGCGGCCGATGTTGGCCACGACGAGCGCGAACTCCGGTTTGACTTCCACCACGGAGGCGTCGGTCAGCGTCGGTCCCGCTGCTTGCGCGTCGAGCGATTCGGCCCCGCCGACTCCCAGCATGCGGTCGGCGGCGCGGAGTTCCGTCTCGAGCGCCGCGCGGGCCTCGGCCTGCGCGGTGCGGGAGCGGGTCATGGCATCGAGCAATGTCTTCGCTTCGGCCTGTGCCGCGGAGTCGGAAGTGTTGGCGGCTTTCGTTTGCATTTCTTTTTCGAAAGCCTCGCGCTCTTCGTTGTCCGCGGTTTCCACGGTCTTGAGGAAAATTTGCACTCCCTCGGCGAGGGCGAGCAGTCGCTCGAGCAGCATGGCGTTTTCCTTTTGCTGGCGCGTCAGTTCGTTGACGGTGGAAAGGAGGCGTTCCTCGATTTCCCCGCCGCCGTCGGCCCCCGGCGCGAGAGCGTCGAATTTGGCCTGCAAATCCTCGGCCTGGCGTTTGAAGATCTCGGCCTCGCTGTTGGCGAGGGCCAGACTCTCGGTCAGGCTGCGGATGGACTCGCGCGCGAGCAAAAGTTGCTCGTGGAGGCGCGCCGTTTGTGCGGCGTCCCCAGAATCCCGGTCTGTCAAAGAACTGCGGCTTTGTGCGGAGGCACTTCCCGCCAGGGTGATCAAAAGACACCCGGCCAGGAAAAACCTGCCGCTTGCGGCCACGTTTATTTCGTCACTTTCGCCGTATGCGATCCGTGTTTCTTGAAGATACGCGTGGGCGAGAATTCGCCGAGCTTGTGCCCGACCATGTTCTCAGTGACGAAAACTGAATTGAAAATTTTCCCGTTGTGCACGAGGAAGGTGTGCCCGACAAAATCCGGCGTGATCATCGATCGGCGCGACCATGTTTTGATCGGTTTTTTTGGACCGCCTTCGTTGATGCGGTCGATTTTTTCGAGCAGGTGGGCCTCGACGAACGGGCCTTTTTTCAGCGATCTGGACATGGCTTAGTTCTTCTTCTTGCTCTTGCGGCGCTCGATGATGAAGCGATCCGACGGTTTGTGTTTCTTGCGGGTTTTGAATCCTTTGCTCAGCTGGCCCCATGGGCTGACCGGGTGCTGTCGTCCGCCGCCGCCCTTCGATTTGCCGTTGCCGCCCCCGTTCGGGTGGTCGATCGGGTTCATGACCATGCCGCGCACGGTCGGACGCACGCCGAGCCAGCGGGAACGCCCGGCTTTGCCGCTCGAGACGTTCATGTGCTCGGAGTTGCCGACTTGTCCCATGGTGGCGAGGCATTTGCCGTTGAGTTTGCGGATTTCGCCCGAGGGCATTTTGACCAGCGCGTAGCCGGCCTCGAAGTTGTTGAGCACGGCCTGCTGGCCGGCGCTACGCGCGACTTGGCCGCCGCGACCCGGCATGAGTTCGATATTGTGGATGGCCGAGCCGGGCGGGATGCGCTCGAGCGGCAGCGAGTTGCCCACATTGGGCGCGGACTCGGGGCCGGAGACGACTTTCATGCCGACCGTCAGACCGTCGGGCGCGAGAATGTAGGCCTTCTCGCCGTCGGGATACTGCAGCAAAGCGATGCGCGCGGTGCGGTTCGGGTCGTATTCAATGGCGATGACATCGGCGATCACGCCGTGTTTGCGGCGCTTGAAATCGATGAGGCGCAGCTTGCGCTTGTGACCTCCGCCGATGTGACGGCAGGTCAGGCGGCCTTGGTTGTTGCGGCCGCCGGTGCGCTTGCGCACGCTGACGAGGCTCTTCTCCGGCTTCTTCTTGGTGATCTCGTCGAAAGACGGGAGGGCCTTGAAGCGCGCGGACGGCGTGAGCGGACGGAAAGTTTTGAGTGCCATGGCGTGTGGTGCGGTTAGACGAGGTCGAGTTTTTCGCCCTCTTTGAGCGTGACGATGGCCTTCTTCCAGTGCGGACGGCGGCCGAAATCGGCGCGGCGCTCGCGCTTTTTCTTGCCGGCGTAGTTGGCTGTGTTGACCGAGGCCACTTTCTTTTGGAAGAGGCTTTCCACCGCCGCCTTGATCTCAAGCTTGTTGGCCGCGGGATTGACCTCGAAGACGTATTTGTTCCCTTTGTCGGTGAGGACAGTGGACTTCTCGGTCAGGCGGATGGTGCGGATGATGTCAAAGGGCTCTTTCATGCTGCCGTCCTTTCCGAAATTCTGGCGAGGGCGTCGCCGGTCAGGAGAATTTTGTCGTAGCGGAGCAGATGCTCCGGGTTCACGTCGGACGCGCTGATCAGGAGGACGTTGCCGACATTGCGTGCGGCGCGGAAAGTGCTTTCCTCGAAGGCGGGCGAAACGAGGAGCACATTGCGCGCGTCCTTCGCGTTGCTCTTCACGTAGGAAAGGAATTTCGCCGTCTTGCCGTCCGGGATGGCCGGGGCTTCGACGAGGAAGACATCACCGGCGAGGATGCGGGCGCTGAGCGCTTTGCGCAGGGCGAGTTTGCGCACCGACTTGGGTGTTTTCTTCGAATAGTCGCGCGGCTTGGGCCCGAAGACCACACCACCCCCGCGCCAGATCGGCGAGGATTTGTAACCGGCGCGGGCGCGGCCCGTGCCTTTTTGGCGCCAGGGTTTGGCGCCGGAGAGATTGACTTCCGCTTTGGTCTTGGTGTTGGCCGAACCGGTGCGGCGGTTGGCGCGCAGGGCAGTGACCACATCGTGGACGGCCTGCGTGCCCTTACCGTTTTCGATGACGGCAATGTTGGCCTTCTTGGCCTCGGCGGCGGTGAGAACTTTGGCGCTCATGGATTACTTCTTCTTGGCGGATTTCTTGATCGACGGGCGGACGACCACATAGGTGCCTTTCGCGCCGGGGATCGCGCCGCTGACCAGGATAATGCCATCCTCTTCGCGGACTTGGACGACTTGCAAATTCTGCACGGTGACGCGTTCGTCGCCCATGTGGCCGGGCATGCCCATGTTTTTCCACACGCGGCCGGGTGTGGAACGGTTGCCGATGGCGCCGGTGCGGCGATGCATCATGGAGCCGTGGCTGGCCGGTTGGCCTTGGAAATTGTGCCGCTTCATCGCGCCCTGGAATCCTTTGCCCTTGGACTGGCCAATGACGTCGACGAACTGGCCGACTTCAAACGTGCCGACCGGCAGTTCGGCACCGGCTTCGGCTGCAGCGTGGCGGAACTCGCGGATGAAGCGCTTCGGAGTGGCTTCGGTTTTGGCGAAGTGTCCGGTCTGCGCTTTGGAAACGCGCGAGGGCTTTTGCTCGTCGAAACCGACTTGCACCGCGGCATAGCCGTCCGTGTCGGCAGTTTTGACCTGCAGGACCTTGTTGCCCGCGGCGGCAATGACCGTGACGGGCGTGGAGACGC
>JBBECM010000055.1:0-4294 GCA_040881855.1 Chthoniobacterales bacterium
CCCACCGGACTTGATTCAAGTCCGCCTGCGGCGGGCTGGCGGAAGGGGTGGGATTCGAACCCACGGTGGGTTTAACCCCACGCTCGATTTCGAGTCGAGTGCCTTAAACCGGACTCAGCCACCCTTCCTGAAGAGCCGTTTTTATAGCGCGGGATTCCGGGTGAAGCAACCATCTGCGCCTCGGAGGCATTGACACGCGCCCTCCCTCCACCCATATTTCCTGTCCATTTCGCGGGTGTAGCTCAGTTGGTAGAGCACTTCCTTGCCAAGGAAGATGTCGCGAGTTCGAGTCTCGTCACCCGCTCCCCCTTCCCTCGGCCACCATGTCCGACCGCATCGAAATCCAAGGCCTGCTCACTGCCGCCCGTGTCGGGGTCCCCGATCTGGAACGCAGCATCCCGCAACGCTTGGCAATCGATATCAACCTCACGGGCGACTTCTGTCACCTCGGCGACGATCTTTCCCGCACCACCGACTACGCGGCGGTGTCCGACTGGATCCGCCGGACCTGCGCGCACCGTGAGTTCCGCCTCATCGAATCCTTGGCCGACCACCTGGCCGGCGGATTGCTCGAGGAGTTTCCCGCGGTGGCCGCTGTCCGCTTGAAAATCAGAAAATTCATCCTGCCGGGAACCTGTCATGTGGCCGTCGCCGTATCGCGTGACCGGACGGGGAAAAATTCTTGAGCGTGCGTCCGCGGCCGCTAATCTCGACGTTGCATCTCAGGGGTTGGTAGCTCAATGGTAGAGCAGCGCCCTTTTAAGGCGTTGGTTGTGGGTTCGAGCCCCACCCGACCCACTTTTCCACCACGGGAAAGTCGGGATGAGTAGAAGCGTCCTCCTCCCGCGGGAGACCTCATGAAGAGCGGCGGCGTTTTTTTCTCAAACGCATCGCTCGAGCAAGACACGCGTCGGCGTGTTCAGATCCATGACCGCGGCCTCGTCGGGAGTCACCCAACAGAACTCCTCGGCCTCGTCGTTGAGCACGACCGTGTCACCCTCCGCCTCGGCCGAGTAATTAAGCAGCAGAAAGTGGGCCGGTTGGTGGAATTCGCCGGAATCGACGCAGTCTTGCACCATGACAAAGCGGACGTCGCGCAATTCGAGTCCGGTCTCTTCCCGCACCTCGCGGCGCAAAGCCTCTTCGGCCGTCTCGCCGCGCTCGATCTTGCCGCCCGGGATGCCCCACTTGCCGCTCCATTTGCGGGTGCGGATCATGAGCAGTCGGCCGCGGTGTGCGATGAGGGCGCCGACCGTGGCAACGGGACGCGGGTTGGCCTCGTGCATGAGGAGGCGGCGCAGCTCGTGCAGCGAGGAAACCACCACGTCGGGTTTGGACGGCGTGAGTTTTTCCATCGAGTCGTAGCCGGTGAGCACGGCGATGCTCATCACGCCGCCGTGGCGTGCGGTTTCGACATCGTGGATCATGTCCCCGACAAACGCGGTCGCCTCGCGGGCCAGACCGTGGGTTTGCAGGACCTCGCCGATCTTGGCACGTTTGTCGAGGACGCCGGCGTAGGGATGCTCGAAGTAGTGGCGCAAACCGAGCTTTTCGGACTGCACCTCGAAGTGCTCCTGCCTCATCGAGCTGAGCAGAAAAAGGCGCCGCCCGCCGGCGCGGCAGAAATCGAGGAATTCGTAGAGGCCCGGGAGCGGCGCGACTTCGTCCTGGATCTCGACGAAGCGGCGGTGGAAAAGCGCATCCAAGTCGGCCAGCGGCACATCGGGCAGGAACTCCTCGTAAAATTCCGTGAAGGGCAGACGGAAGTGCCGGCGGAATTCGTCGCGAGTCAAGGGGGGCTTGCCGTAATGCCCGAGGACGTAATTGGTCGCGCCGATGACCGGCGGCATGTCGTCCACCAGGGTTCCGGACCAGTCGAGCAGGAGATTGCGGAGCATGGTCAGCTGAAAAATTTGACGCTGCGGATTTTGTCCGCCCCGAACTCGGCGGAAAGCTTGGACTCGATCTCCGCTTTCCACACGCGCTCGAGTTCGAAGCGCACGCTCGATTGATGGACACGCACGTAAAGGATGCCGCCGCGCAGGCGGTCGGGTTCGGATTGCGCGGCGATGAAAGGCCCGACGAGGCCGGACCACGAGCGGCGCACAGCCTGCTCGTCCATGGCGTTTTTCAGTCCGAGCTTGGGCAGCAATTCGCGCAAAGCCGCGCCCAAGCCGGACGTGCGTTCCCCGGCATCGCGCGGTTCGCGGTAGCGCCGCCACTCGACCATCACGGTGTCGGCCCAGCGGCTCACTTTAGTTGAGAGCTGAGGGTTGAGGGTTGAGGGTTGAGGGAACCGGGAGAGTTCACTAACCGTACCCGGGCTACGACCCGTTGTCCCCGATGGCCTCGACGGGGCAGCCCTCCATGGCCTCCTTGCACTGGGCTTCCTCTTCGGGCGTTCCCGGTTGCTTGTAAACGTAGGAATAACCGCCGTCGTCGCTGCGGGTGAAATTGGCCGGGGCGGTCTCGCGGCAGAGGTCGCAGTCGATGCACTGGTCATCGACGTAAAATTTGCCGGAGACATTTTCAGGGTATTTGTTTTCGAATTCGGCCATAACGTAATCTGCTTCGATCTTGGAGACTAAAAAGATGCCGGAAAATTGCCAAGCAAAAGCCGCGCCCGACTGGCCGGCGGCGCGGCGTTTTTTCGCGCGGCTGGGCTGGATCAGTTTCGGCGGACCCGCCGGCCAGATCGCCATCCTGCGCGAGGAACTGGTCGAACGGCACCGCTGGCTCACCCCGCAGGAGTTTTCCGCCGGCCTGAACTTCACCCTGCTCCTGCCGGGCCCGGAGGCGCACCAGCTGGTCATTTATTCCGGATGGAAACTGCACGGGCTGCGCGGGGCGCTCGTTGCGGGGCTGCTCTTCGTCTTGCCGGCGGTGCTGCTCCTGTGGGCCGCGGCGGCCCTTTACGCGGTCTACGGCCAGCTCACCTGGGCGCAAACCCTCTTCGAAACGGTGCGCCCGGCCGTTCTGGCCATCATTCTCGCCGCCCTCGTGCGCATGGCGCGGCACCATCTTCCTGATACCCGCGCATGGGCGCTCGCCGCGGCCGCGTTTGTCGCCATGTTTTTCTTCCGGGTCCCCCTCCCGTGGATTGTCCTCGCGGCGCTCGGCTTGGGTGCGGTCAAACATCTGACGGCACCGCGCATGGAAAGCGGCGATGCGGGAAGGCCGCCGTCGAAGTCCGTCCCCTGGCGCGCGGTCGGGCTCGGTGTTGTCGCATGGTTCGCCCCCGTGCTGCTCGCTGCGGTGGTTTTCGGTGCGGACAGCCTGCTGGTCTCGCTGGGTTTCTTTTTCAGCAAGGTCGCCGTGGTGACGTTCGGCGGAGCGTATGCCGTGCTGCCCTTCGTAGCGGACCATGCGGTGAACAGCGCGGGCTGGCTTTCGGCCGCGGCGATGAAGGACGGCCTGGCGCTGGCCGAGACCCTGCCCGGACCGCTGGTCAAAGTGCTGCAGTTTGCCGGCTTCTTCGCCGGCTGGAACCAGCCCGGGCCTCTCCCGCCGTGGGCCATGGCGACCTTGGGGGCCTTCATCACCTCGTGGGTCACCTTCGTGCCGAGCTTCCTCTTTGTCCTGGCCGGCGCGCCCTTCGTCGAGCGCTTGGCCCACAGCCCGAGAGCCCGCACCGTGCTGGAGACGGTGACGGCTGCGGTCATCGGGGTCATCGCCCATCTCGCCGCATGGTTCGCAACAGGGATTTTCGCCCCGGGCCAACCGGTTGTTTGGCCGGCCGTGCTCGCGGGAGTGACGCTTTGGCTGCTCATGGGACGCGGCTGGCCCGTGCCCGCCGTGGTAGGACTTGCCGCCGCCGCCGGCTTGCTCCGTGCCTTGGTTTGATCGTGAAACCGGAAGAGCAGGCCTGACCCCTGAAAGAGGACGGTTGAAAAATAAAGTTCTGCGCCTGAACGCGCAGGCGCGGAAAATCGTTCTGGATGGCTTTCGCCTTGGCGCTCCCCCTTGGACCGTTCGGTCTGCACTACGCGTCTCGGAAACGGGCTCTGGTCATGCTCGTGATTGCCCTGCTTGGGACTCGCGGGTTTGGGCGGGACGCCTGTGCCCCTTGGAAAAAATATGACGGCCAGCACTTGGATTACGTCTCCCACTGCATTGTTGCAGCCATGGCAGACAGCCCCCTCAGGCAAACGCCGCCGCTACAGTCCTCCCCTCCGCGTCTTCCGCGGTTGACTCTCACCCGCGCCTTGCGCCGCCATCCGGCAACGGCATGATACATCGATGGACGAAATCGACGAAGCCGCCGCGCTGCTCGAAGTAGACGCAAAATTTTTGC
>JBBECM010000056.1:0-27044 GCA_040881855.1 Chthoniobacterales bacterium
GCATCCTCGTGCTTTTCGTCGCCGTGTTGTCCATGGCCGGCGGCGGGTCGAAGTCCCTCTTCCGCCGCGAGTCTTCCGGCAAACTCGGCGAAGGATTCGCCGCCCGCATGCGCGACACCGCCATCCGTCTGTGGCAAATCTACCTCGGGCTCACCGCCGTTTGTTTCGCCGGGCTGTTCGTTCTCGGCATGCCCGTCTTTGACGCCGTCTGCCACACGTTCGCGACCATCTCCACGGGCGGCTTCAGCACACGCAATGCCAGCATCGGCTATTACCGGAGCCCCGCCATCGAATGGTGGATCATCATCTTCATGCTGCTCGGAGCGATCAGCTTCATGCTCTACGCGTGGCTGCTTGCGCAACGCTGGAGCAAATGGAAGCAAGACGAGGAGACGCGCTTTTACCTTGTTCTGCTCGGGTTGGTGACACTCGCGGTGACAGCCAGCTTGCTCTACAACGCGCAGTCGCCCGACACCGGCACGGCCCTGCGGACCGCGGCCTTCACTGTCGTCTCCATCAGCACCACGACGGGCTTCGTCACCGCGGACTACGACCGCTGGTCCAACTTCTCGCGCATCCTCGTCGTCGCCGTGATGTTTATCGGCGGCTGCGCCGGTTCCACCGCAGGCGGCATCAAGGTCAGCCGGTTGCTGGTGTTTTTCAAAAATTTCCACCGCCAGATGATCCATACCTTCCGCCCGACGCAGATCGTGCCGGTGCGCATCAACGGCGTCCCGCTGACCGACAGCTACCTCGCCGAGGTCGGCTTTTTCCTCGCCTTGGTCGGTTTTATCGTCGCGCTCGGCTCTCTCGTCATGGCCGCACTCGAGCCGTCCTTCGACCTGGTCAGCGGATTCGGGGCGGTCATTGCCACCCTGTTCAACACCGGCCCCGGCCTCGGCGCCGTCGGCCCGATGTACACCTACGCCGGACTCGGTCCCGCCACCCACCTTTTTTTGTCGCTTCTCATGATCATGGGCCGTCTGGAAATCCTCGCCGTGCTCGCCCTCTTCATCCCGGCCCTGTGGCGCCGCTACTGAGGAGCCCGCGCCGCCCTCTTCACGGCTTGACGCCTTGCGGGCTGCTTCCTACGTTCGGCCGACTGATGTTCCGAATTCGCGTCCACCGCGGATGCCTGTTTTCCGTCTGCCTGATTCTCGCCGCCGGAAAGGCCTTCGCCCAGCTGCCCTCGACCGCTCCGGCCAACAACGCCGAAGCAGCCGCCCTCATGCAGCAGGCAGCTGATCTGGAGGGGACGGGCGACAACAACCGCGCCGCGGCGGCCTACCGTGATATCGTGCGCCGCTTTCCCGTCTCGCCGGCGGCCCCCGCGGCCCAATTCCGGCTGGCCGAACTGGTCGACCAGTCCGGCAACCCGCGACGCGCCTTCGAGGCCTACCAGAAGCTCGTCGACGACTACCCGCAGTCGCGCGAGTTCGACCGGGCCCTCGCGGCGCAACTGGCCATCGCCGACGGCTTCCTCGAGCGACGTCGCTACGAGCAGGCCAGCGAAATGTATAACTCCCTCCTGGCCGGCGCTCCCTTCACCAAGTTCGCCCCCGAAGCGCAGTTCAAACTCGGCCAGTCTCTCGAGAACCGCCGCGAGTATGCCAAGTCCATCGAAGCTTACCAGATGCTCCTCGACCGCTACCCTGCGAGCGACTACGCGGACGATGCGCTCTACCAGATCGGCTACGTGCAACTGACCGAAGCTCTCGGCCGCTCGCAGGATCTTTCCGCCGCGGTCGACGCGAAAAACACCTTCGAGGAATTCCTCATGGAATACCCGAACAGCGAGAAGGCGGCGCAAGCCCGCGACAACCTCAACCGCATGACCGGTCGCGAGGCCGGCGACCTGCTCTCCATCGCGCAATTCTACGACCGCAACAGCAACTACCGCGCCGCTGTCATCTACTACGCCGACCTCGTGCGCCGCCAACCGGGGACGGACGACGCCAAACTGGCCAACGAACGCATCGAGGAGATCCGGGCCAGTGTCGGCGACGACGAACTCCGGTCCGGTCCCGAACGCGCCGAGACCGGCGAACGCGTCGCCATGCGCCGCCGCCTGCAGAACCAGGTCGAAACCTCGGCGCTCAGCAATTACGCCGGCCCGCCGGTCGCAACTATCGTGCCCGAGGAACTTCCCCCGCCCCGCCCGCGCTTGCGCACCTCCACGCGCGACGTGCGCCCGGTCGGATCCGAACCGGCCAACCTCCCGGCGGTCGAACCGGACCTCCCCGTCGAATGATGAAACCCCTCCTGCTCGTCGCCACCGCCGCCATCGCGGTCGCCCTCTCGGGTTGCGCCTACTCGCTCGGGGACGCCCGGCCGAGCATGATGCGCGGCATCCAGACCCTCGCCGTCCCCGTTTCGAAAAACACCACCCTCGAACCCAACGTCGAAGGCCTGCTGGCCGACACGATCATCAAGGGACTGCAAACCGACGGCACCTACACGATCGCCGCCGAACGCAACGCCGATGCCACCGTCTACACCACGCTGGTCGCGGCCAACCGCCGCCCGGCGCGCTCCGTGCGCGGCAACGTCCTTGCCACCAGCGAATACGAACTCGTCACCGTCGTGCAATACGAGGTCGTGGAAAATTCCACCGGCAAACAAATCATGGCCGGTGCGGTCAACGGCCGCACCAGTTTCTTCGTCACCCCCGACCTGCAAACCGACGAGCAGCAGGCGCTCCCGCTGGCATTCTCCGATGCCGCGGTCAGGCTGGCCAGCCGCCTGAGCGAGGGATTCTAGGCGCTTGCTCACCCTCGTCCCCACTCCCGTCGGGAATCTCGAGGACATCACCCTGCGGGCCCTGCGTGTTTTGCGGGAAGCGGATGTCATCGCCGCCGAGGACACGCGCCATGCCGCCGTTCTGCTCAAGCACCACGGCATCAGCCGTCCACTCCTCAGCTTGCACGAACACAACGAGGCACAACGCGCGGAGGAAATTGCCCGGCGCCTCGCAGCCGGGGAAAACATCGCGCTGCTCAGCGACGCCGGCACCCCGGGCATCTCGGATCCGGGCTTCCGCGTGGTGCGGGCCTGCCTCGAACCTGGACTCGAGTTCACCGTGCTGCCCGGCCCCACCTCGATCCTCCCCGCGCTCGTCGGCTCGGGTCTGCCCCTGCACGAATTCTATTTCGGCGGGTTCCTGCCGGTGAAATCCGGACGCCGGCGAAGCGTGCTGACCGAAGCCCTTGCGCGCCGCGAGACGAGCATCTTTTTCGAGTCGCCCCACCGCGTCGCCAAGTCACTCGCCGTGCTGGCCGAACTCGCCCCCGAACGACCAGTCTGCGTGGCCCGCGAGCTGAGCAAAAAGTTCGAGGAGTATTGGCGCGGCCCCGCCGCCGAGGTGTCCGCCCGCGCCGGACGGCAAACGCCGCGCGGGGAAATCTGCCTGCTCGTCGGCGGGCAACCCTGAACCCGCGCGCAGCCTTCTCGCCGCCCGGCGGACACGGCACGATTCAGGATCTCCCATGACCCCCCGCCGTTTCGCCCCCGCCGTGGTCGCGCCTCTCCCGGCCGCCGCCGCATCCTCCTCTGCGATGGAAGACCGTTTCTGGGATTATTCACGCCTTACCCCGGCAAATCCTCGGCTTGGATGAATGGTGGCGCGGCGATGCAGCTTTGGGCGGCTGGTGGGGCACACGCAACTGGTTGGACAAAAACAAGGCCGCGGAATTTTCCGGCACCTAAACGACCGACCTCGCCGGCAATCCCCCCGGAGGCATGAAGCAAGGATTCACTTACACCGACAACATCGCGTTCGGAGTGAGACTCGACTTGGAAAAACTCGTCGGCTGGCGCGGCACCTCCTTCACCATCGCGGCGACCGATCGCAATGGCGACAGCCTTTCCCAGGACTTCATCGGCAACCAGTTCACCGTGCCGCAGATCTACGGCGGGCAGACCATCATCCTCACCGGACTGCATCTCACCCGGCGACTGCTCGACGAGAAAATGGAAATCAAAGCCGGACGCTTCTCCGCGGGCCACGAGTTCGCCAGCTCGCCGCTCTATTGGCTCTACATGAACAACGGGATCGACGGCAACCCGCAGTCCCTGCCGGTCAACGCCTCGTTCTCCGCCTATCCTTGGGCCAGCTGGGCCGCGCGACTGCGGGTGGCACCTTCGCCGGATTGGAACGCGATGTTCGGCATGTATCAGGTTTCCGGCCGCACGTTCTCCCGCAACCTCAACGGACTCAACATGGCCTTCGACCCGACCGACGGCATCATGTTCGTCGGCCAAGTCGGATGGACCCCGGAGTTTTTCCAAAGCCGGCTCAAACGCGTGCCGACCGAACGCGAAGAAGCCGAACAAATGGGGGAACCCGATGACGATTTCCACGGGATGCCCGGCCTGACCGAGGATTTTTCGAAATCCCTCACATTGCGCGTCGTGATCGCGCCCACTCCGACCAGCCGTGCGGACCGCTCGAGCACAGCATCCTCGAAATCGGAAATACGGCTCTCCAGGGCCTGCTCGAGCACAGGGCGGTTCACAGGTGCGATCTCGAACAGGTGAAGCAACTGACGCAAAGCACGGCGCGCTTTCGCGGCGGGGAGAGCCTGCCCGAGCAGGTAACCGACAGTCGTCACCGTCGTTGCGCAAAGAAAGCCTTCGATTTTGGACTCTTCGACAAGCGCGAAGATACGAGCTGCGGAATCGGCAAAAGGCCGACGACCCAGAAGAACGTCGAGCACCACATTCGTGTCCACCATCACCCTCACGAATGCTTTTTGCGCAGATGCGCTCTGTGGTCGGCCTCGCAAAAGTGCTGCCCCTTGATCACGCCAAGCAACAAAGAGGTCGTGGGCGGGAGTTCGCTGCCGTGGCGGCAACCACGCAAAGACGCGATAAAATCCCCGAACATTTGCCAAACCGATTTTCCACGGCGCGCAGGTCGGCGTGACGATTTCGAGCGGCCTCTGCCCGGGCTAGAGAGGATTTGATTGAATTGTCGCCGCGCGCTGGCTCAACGACTTCCTGCCGCTTTCGCTCTTCTGGCGATGAACTCAGCCTGTGGAAGATGCAAACCAAGGTGGAAGGCGAACATGCAGTTCCACTTGTGGGCATCAAATGGTCCGAAGACCGGATGTTGCGATTTCTTGGTTCCGCGGAGTCGGCCCAATTTTTCCACTTCCTGCTTATGAAAAGCGGTCGAATCAAGAAAGGCCTGCCGGATGCGCTCGTCGGTCGAACCCGTTGGCATGACGTCCTTCTTCGGGTCGATCGTCGCGGAACCGCTCAACGGAACTCCCCCCGCCAACTGGCAGACTGTCGCCGTGATGCTGCGATTGACGATGGTATTGTGCTCCAACATCTCGAAAAACGACCAATTCCGCATATCCTCGTCGACACCCCTCATTGGCGGGACTTCCACCTTCAGCACTCCGGTCTCCTTGGTCATGCTGTCAGATAACTTCTCGTAGTCTCCCGACAACTTGATGCATTGCCCGGCAACCCGCCTGCGACTTGTTAAGTTGAATAAAGTGCGGATTACCGTTCTCAAGGCGGGATTACTCATATTCTTTCCGCAGAACGCTCAGCTCATCAGCAGCCGGGTGGAAGCGAACGGGCTTCATGCGAGAGCCGCATGAGCTTTGGCGAACACATCGGCCGCTTCGCGCATTTCGACCGCGCCCTCGTCCATCTCCCGGCATCGTTTCCGAACCTCGTCACACCACGCCGGAGACAAATCTTCCCCGGGCGCTCTATCGAGGCTCTCAATGGGGCGCGCCGCAACGAATGCGCGCATATTAGGGGCGAGAGCAAGAGCTTGTGTAACGATTTTTTCGGCAGCCGTACTCACAGTGGCACTAATAAAACCTGATGGCTTCTTGGTCAATCCACTGATTTAAACGTCCGCGATCACCGAATGCTGCCCGTGGCACGACAGATGCCTTTCCCGCGCGGCACTTTGTGCGCCGCTTTCCAGATATCGATCCCCTCCTGCAGGGTCCGTCCCGCACCATGCCGGACAAAATCACGCATCGGCTGATTGAAATGGAATTGCGGTCCGATCTCCCGGACAAAAAACGCACGCAGCATTTCTCGGCAACGCCAGCCCGTTCCCATCACGGTATCCCGTCGCAGTTCCCGCGGCATGGCGGACATCGCCCGACTGCGGCGCCCCGCACTTTTTTTGGGCGGGATCTTGCCCGTTTCGAGGAAGCGCACGATTCCGGCCGCCAGCTCGGCCTTGGATCCCGCTGCCGGCAACTTCTGCCGGCGGCGAAAGCGCGCCAACTCGTCTTTGCGCCAGTAAAAGCTCCGGAAGTCAGCCGGTGCAGTGCGCGGAGTGAGGGCGGGCTTTTTCATGCGATGAATCCGGCTGGCCGGCATATTGCTTCATCCAGTGGAGATTGCGAAGTCCCGGGAAGACCATGCCGGGCATAGCCGGGGTGGATCGCAGTGGTCGGACCGCCGGAGCCGGCGGAACAACTACTTTTTCCCGCCCAGTCCGAATCCGGCATGCACAGCCTTGGCCGCATCGGCGATGCTGTCTTCGTCGAGGATCACGGCAATCTTGATCTCGGAGGTGGAGATCATCTGGATGCTGTAGCCGCCCTCGGCCAGAAGGTCGAAAAGCTTGGCCGCCACGCCGGAGTGCGTGCGCATGCCGATACCGACGACGCTCAATTTTGCCACGCCGGCGGTCTGGGTGACACCACGGGCGCCGATCTCGGAAGCCACCGCTTTGAGCACAGGCCCGGCTTTCTGCAGTTCATCTTTGTTCGTAGTGAACGAAATATCCGTTTTCCCCTCGTGCGGTGCGGTCTGCACGATGACGTCGACCACCACATTGGCGGCGGCCAGCGCGTTGAAGATCTTTGCCGCGGTGCCGGTCTTGTCGGGGACGCCCTCGATGGTGACTTTCGCCTGGTTGCGTTCGATGCTCACGCCGCGGATGACGACGTTCTCCATGCCGGGTTCTTCTGCTTTCACGATGGTTCCTTGGTTCTGGTTGAAACTGCTGCGCACTTCGAAAAGGACGTTGAATTTATTGGCGAACTCGACCGAGCGCGATTGCATGACCTTCGAGCCGGATGACGCCATTTCGAGCATCTCCTCGTAGCTGATCGTATCGATCTTCGTCGCGTCGGGCACGACGCGCGGGTCGCAGGTGTAAACGCCGTCCACGTCGGTGCAGATCTCGCATTTGTCCGCCTTGAGCGCGGCAGCCAGGGCGATGGCGGTGAGATCCGATCCTCCGCGGCCCAGCGTGGTGATATCACCCCCCGAAGTCTGACCTTGGAAACCGGCCACGATGACGATCGCTCCACCATCGAGATGCATTTGGATTTGCTTCGGGGTGATGTTGAAAATTTTCGCCTTGGTATGAACCCCGTCGGTAACAATCCCGGCTTGCGCGCCGGTCAAAGACACGGCCTTGGCCCCGAGGCCCTGCAAGGCCATGGCCAGAAGCGCGATGGTCGTCTGCTCGCCGGTGGAGAGCAGCACATCCATCTCGCGCTCGCTCGGCGCCTGGCAGACCTCGCGTGAAAGTTTGAGCAGCGAATCGGTCACTCCGGACATGGCCGAAACCACGACAACGACTTTGTTTCCTGCTTTCTGCGTATCGAGAACGCGGCGGGCCACGTTCTTGATCCGCCCGGGATCACCGACCGATGTGCCGCCGAATTTCTGGACGATGAGGGCCATATTCAGAACAGAGGCGTGGTGTTAATCCGACGATTCGTCGGCGGAGACGCCGACGCTACAGTAAATGTAGCGGCGCCGTCCCCGGCGACGAAACCAACGCCGATTGGAAGAAACGCCGTCATGACACACCAAGCACCCTGGCCACCGACTCCCTCGTGGCGTCGGCTTCGAGTGCCTTGAACCCGTGGACCATCGGGGCTTCGGGATCTTTCAAGCCATGGCCGGTTACGGTGAGCACGATTTTGGCGCCTTCCGGATATTGGTGGAACGGGCAACTCGCGCAGCGGTCGGAGGAAAAACATTTCATCAATCCCGCAACCGAAGCGGCACTGGCCGGTTCGACAAAAATCCCCTCCTCCGCGGCCAACCAGCGCTGGGCTTCGAGAATCTGCGCGTCGGTCACAATGTCGATGCAGCCGCCGGAGTCCTTCGCCGCGTTGCTCGCCCCCGACCAGCTGGCCGGATTGCCGATGCGGATGGCCGTGGCAATGGTCTCGGGTTTGTCGACCAGATGACCGAAAAATATCGGGGCCGAGCCGGAGGCTTGGAATCCGGTCATGCGCGGCAACTTCGTCGCCTTGCCCAGCTCGCGGAATTCGCGGTAGCCCTGCCAGTAAGCGGTGATATTGCCGGCATTGCCGACCGGCAGGATGTGGATGTCGGGCGCGTCGCCAAGTTCCTCGATGATTTCGAAAGATGCGGTTTTTTGTCCTTCGATCCGGAAAGGATTGATCGAGTTGACGATTTCGAAACGCCCGTCGGCGCCGAGTTCGCGGACAAGGCGCAGGGCGTCGTCGAAATTGCCGTGAATGGCGACCACCTTCGCGCCATAGATGAAGGCTTGGAGCAGTTTGCCCGCGGCAATTTTCCCGGCGGGAAGGAGCACGGCACACGAGAGGTTGGCCCGCGCGGCGTAAGCCGCCGCCGCGGCGGAGGTGTTTCCAGTTGAAGCACAGATGACCGCCTTGGCCCCGCGCTCGACCGCCTTCGAGATGGCCATGGTCATGCCGCGGTCTTTGAAGGACCCCGTGGGATTCAGTCCCTCGTATTTGACATAGACCTCGGCCCCGCGGCCGACGAGTTGGCTCAGCTTGGGCGAGTAAATCAGCGGGGTGGAACCCTCGTTAAGCGAAACCACCGGGCTCTCCGCGGTGACCGGCAGATACTCCCGGTAGCGGCTGATCACGCCGCGATCGTGGAAATTCATCACGCCGCCGCCTCCACCCGGTAAAGCGCGGGCTCGTCATGCACGCAGTCGAGCGCGCGGATGCGTTCCAGCGCGGAGAGCATGCGGCCGCGCGGCGCATCGTGGATCATGAGAACGAGTGCGGCTTTTTTGCCGTCTTCGGTCTCGGGTTGGATGACCGAGGAAATACCGATGCCCGCCTCGCCGAGCAATCCGGCAATACGGGCGAGGACACCAGGTCGGTCGTCGACGCCGAGGCGGAGGTAGAACGGGCTGACCACGTCGGCGGCCGGACGCAGCTTGCCGTAGAGGGTGTGGGGGATGAATCCGCAGGAAGCCCGCGGCGACTCGAGGGCCAAGGCGGCATCGGCCAGATCACCGATGACCGAGCTGGCCGTCGGATCCTGTCCGGCCCCGCGTCCGTAAAAAAGCGCATCACCCACCACATCACCGCGCAAGGCGATGGCGTTGAAAACCCCGCGCACCGAAGCAAGAATGTTGCCATTGGGGACGAACGAAGGTTGCACGCTGACTTCGACCGATCCGTCGGATCCCGCATCGATGAAGGCGAGGAGTTTGATCGTGTGGCCGAGTTGCGCGGCGAAGCGGATGTCCTCGGGCGAAATCTTCTCGATGCCCTCGACAAGAACATCGCGGACCGGGACCCAGAATCCGTAGGCGAGCGAGGCGAGAATGATCGCCTTGTGGCCGGCATCCCAGCCATTGACGTCGAGCGTGGGGTCAGCCTCGGCATAGCCGGCGGCCTGCGCCTCGGCCAAGGCGGAGGCGAAGTCCATGCTGCTCTCGGCCATGCGGGTGAGGATGTAATTGCTCGTGCCGTTGATGATCCCGCGGATGCGCTGGAAATGGTTCGCGACGAAAGCCTCGCGCACCGCTTTGATGATCGGAATCCCGCCGGCCACCGCGGCCTCGTAAAAGACGGGGACTTTTTTCTCCGCAGCCAAGCGGAAAATTTCCGCGCCATGCTCGGCGAGAAGGGCTTTGTTGCCGGTGACGACAATTTTGCCGCGCTTGATCGCTTCGCGGACCAACTCAAGCGGTTCATCGATCCCGCCCATCAATTCGACGATCACTTCGATGGCCGGGTTGTCGAGCAAGGCGCGCCACTGGTCGGTGGCCAAGCCGGACGGGAGGGCTGCGGCCCGCTTTTTGGCCAGGTCGCGCACTGCGACTTGGCGCACGACAAAGTCGCAACCCGTCCGCTCACGGAGCAGCGCCCGGTTTTTTTCCACATTGAGGAAAACCCCGGCGCCCACCGTGCCGAAGCCGGCCAGTCCTATGCCTATTTCGCGCATACCGTATGCCCAGGCATCCTGCCTCCAGAGGGCGTCTTGGGCAATTCCTAAGCGGACCACCGTGGAGCGCCGCCGCTGCACCGGACTCAGCCCGGATGACCCACCTCGCCGTCGAGGAATTTGCGCAACTCGTCCAGATTGGCCTTCTTCTGTGCCGAGACGGCAATGAGGGGGACGCCGGGGAATTCCTGGGCGAGCCGCGGGAGATTCTCCGCCGCGCCGAGCAGGTCCGTTTTGTTGGCGATCAAGGCCCAGGGCCGCCGCGCGAGCAACGGATCGTAGAGCCGCAATTCCTCGCGGATTTTTTTGGCGTCATCCACCGGATCGCGTCCTTCGCTCCCCGCGGTATCGACCACCAAAAGAAGCGTGCGGCAGCGGACGATGTGGCGCAAAAAATCATGACCCAGACCGACATCGCGGTGCGCGCCTTCGATCAAGCCGGGAATGTCGGCCACCGTGGCGCGGCGGAACCCCGGGAAATCCATCACCCCGACCATCGGATGGAGCGTGGTGAAGGGATAAGCCGCCACCTTGGGATGCGCGGCGGAAAGCACGCCGAGCAAGGTCGACTTGCCGGCGTTGGGGTAACCGACGAGTCCGGCATCCGCGATCATGCGCAGCTCGAGAAAAAACCAACCCTCTTCGCCCGGTGTGCCTTCGGTGAATTGGCGCGGCGCGCGGTTGCGCGAACTTTTGAAATGGATGTTCCCCTTCCCGCCGCGACCGCCCTGGGCGAGGAGGAACTCCGCGCCGGCCGTCTCGAGGTCGGCGAGCAGTTCGAGCTCCTTGGGCTCGATTTTCCGACGACGCGAGGGCGCTTCATCCTGGTCGGCGAAATTCCGCGGATCATGCGGCGCGACATCAGGCAAACGGTAAACAAGCGTGCCGACCGGGACGGGCACGATTTTGTCCGGCGCGGACTTCCCGTATTTCTGCTTCCCCATGCCGTTCTCGCCGCCTTTGCCCCGGACGATCGGCTCGTAGTAGAGGGTGACCAGCGTATCCACCTGCGAATCGGCACGCAGGATGATGCTGCCGCCATCGCCGCCATCGCCGCCGTCCGGTCCGCCCCTCGGCACGAACTTCTCGCGGCGGAAACTGGAACATCCGTTGCCGCCGTCGCCGGCTTTGGCTTGGATGCGGATCTGGTCGACGAACATGGGCAGTGGAGCGCGGCGGGCGGGCGGCGCGCGGATTTATTCTTCTTCGCCCTCTTCCCCGGACGGCGCTTCGCCGCCCTGTTCTTTGGTCGACTCGAGTTGGTTCAACGCATCGGAGGCGTCGTCCACTTCGTCCAGCACCATGCGGCTGACCAGAATGGGTGCCTTCTGCTGGATGGCCATGGCGATGCAGTCGCTCGGACGCGCATCCAGCTCGATGATTTTCTTTTGGTGCAGTTCGTTTTCCGCCGAAACAATGAGGCGCGCGTAGAACGTGCTGTTTTTCACATCGTTGATGATCGCGCGCTCGACCTTGGCCCCGAAAGCGGCCAGCACATGGGCCATGAGGTCGTGGGTCAGGGGACGTTCCTTCTCCGTTCCGGCGAGAAACATGTTGATCGCGTGGCCGACGGTCGCATCGACATAAATGACGAACGTTTTCTCCTCGGTGCCGAGGAACAGCGCCGCGCCGTTGGCCGTCGGGACAACGGCCTTGAGTTGCACGGGGACGACGGGTTGTTGCGGCATCTGGGGCAAACTACGCCCGCGCCGCGGCCAAATCCAGTGGCAAAAACCCGTTCCGGGCGCCGACTCCGCGCTCGCCCGCGGAGAGGAAAGCGTTCAGCATCGGCCCCCATGGAGGTGGTCGTCGAATTTGTCAGCACCAACTGGACCGGCGCGGTCGAGATCCTGTTGCTGGCCGTGCTGCTTTACTACGGTTACCTCTACTTTCGCGGCACGCCGGGCGCGAAAATCCTCGTCGGCCTCGCCCTGCTCTTCATCAGCCTCACCCTGGCCTCGCAACTGCTCGACCTCCATGTCATCGGCTGGCTGCTGCGCAGCTTCTCTGTCTTTCTCGCCGTCGCATTGGTCGTTATTTTCCAGCCCGAACTGCGCCGCGCCCTGACCGAACTGGGCAGCCAGCATTTCTTCCGTTCCCCGCTGCAGAAAAAGGAATCGATCGATCTCCTTGTCGATACCGTCTTCGACTTGGCCCGCCGCCAATTCGGCGCGCTCATCGCGCTCGAGCGCGAGATCAGCATCCGCCAGTTCGCGTCCACCGGCGTCGATCTCGACGCGGTATTCTCGAAGGAACTCCTTCTCACTATCTTCCATCCCAAGACTGTGCTGCACGACGGCGGTGTCATTGTGCAGAACAACCGGGCCGCCGCCGCGTCCTGCATTTTCCCGCTGTCGGCGCGCGAGGACCTCGACCGCAGCCTCGGCCTCCGCCACCGCGCCGGCATCGGCATCACGGAGGAATCCGACGCCATCGCCATCCTCGTCTCGGAGGAAACCGGCCAGGTTTCGCTCTGCCACCGCGGCATCCTCGAACGCAACCTCAGCGTCGACCGCTTCCGCCGCCGCCTCAACCAGATCCTCCTCCTCGAGAAGTATGAAACAGATTCTCCTGCACAATTGGAAAATTAAACTGACCTGCCTCGTGCTGGCCTCGGTCGTGTGGTATGTTATACAGCACAATGTGAACTCCGGCGACGATGCGCGCGGACGCAGTTCGGCCTCCGAGCGGGCCAAAAAATGAGTCGGCGATATTTCGGGACGGACGGTATCCGCGGCCGTGCCGGCGAACCGCCCATCACCGCGGAGTTCGCGGCAAGACTCGGGCACGCGCTGGTCGAGGTGCTCGGAATGAGCCGTCCGGTGGTCGCCATCGGGCGCGACACGCGCGCCTCGGGGCCGATGCTCGAGGAAGCCCTGGCCTGCGGAATCATCTCGGCCGGAGGCGACGTGCACTTGCTCGGCGTGCTCCCCACCCCGGGGGTGGCGGCCTATGTCCTGGCCAACGGATTGGACGCCGGAGCTGTCATTTCCGCCTCGCACAATCCCGCGCACGACAACGGCATCAAGTTTTTTTCCGGTGACGGGTTCAAGCTGCCCGACGAGACCGAGGCGGCCATCGAGCGGCAAATGGATCTGCCGGCCATTGACAGGCCGCCCGGCAGGAGCATCAAGGTGGACGACGCCGTGTCCCGCTATGCGGCCCACGCGCTGAAGTCTCTTCCTCCGAAGTTCTCCCTGCGCGGACTCCGGATCGTCGTCGACTGCGCCAACGGCGCCGCCTGCGAAACCACCCCGCAGGTGCTCCGCGCCCTCGGGGCCGAGGTTCATGTTTTCCATGCGTCGCCCGACGGGAGCAATATCAACGAAGGTTGCGGCAGCACGGTTGCCGGGGAAATCAGCCGCCTGGTCGAGGAGACCGGCGCGCAGGTCGGACTGTCCCACGACGGCGATGCCGACCGGCTCTTGCTCTGCGATGAAACCGGCGATCCGCTCGACGGCGACGAATTGCTCGCCATGGCGGGCCTCGATCTTTTGCGCCGCGGCGAATTGAGCGGGAACACGGTGGTGGCCACGGTGATGAGCAACTTGGGACTCGATGAAGCGGTGGAAGAAGCGGGCGGCAAAGTGGTCCGCACCGCCGTCGGCGACCGCTACGTGCTCGAGGCCATGCGCGCGGGCGGTTTCCTCCTCGGCGGCGAGCAGAGCGGGCACATGATCTTCCTGCGTCATGGCACAACGGGCGACGGATTGGTTTCCGCCCTGCAAATCCTGCGCCTCATGATCGAAAGCGGCAGACCTTTGGGCGAGTTGCGCCAGGTCCTGACCAAATACCCGCAGGCCCAGCGCGCCGTGGCCGTGAAGTCCAAACCTCCGCTCGAAACCGTGCCGGAGGTCGAAGCGGCCATCACCGCCGCCGAGCATGCCCTCGGCCCGCGCGGCCGGGTCCTTGTCCGTTACAGCGGAACCGAGCCGAAATTGCGCGTCCTCCTCGAAGGCCGCGAGGCCTCCCTGCTGGAAAACCACGCCGACCGGATCGCCGGAGCCATACGCGCATCTTTGTGACCGGTTCCGTCCCCGCCGCCGGGCGGAAAGGAAAAAGGCGCCCCGCGGGACGCCCTTCCTTGAATTCTGCTTTGAGAGGCCGGTCAATAGCCGCCGCGATCACCACGGTCGCGGTATCCACCGCCACCGCCGCCACCGCCACGATAGCCGCCGCCGCCGCCACGGCCTCCGCCGCCACCGCCGCCACCGCCGCGATAACCACCGCCGCCACCACCGCCGCCACGATAGCCGCCACCGCCGCCACCGCCCTGCGGGCGATCTTCGCGCGGGCGCGCTTCGTTGACCTGGATGGTCCGGCCGTCCATTTCTTGGCCGTGGAATTTGCCGACGGCCGCGTTGGCCTCCTCATCGGTCGAGAAAGTGATAAAACCGAAACCGCGTGAGCGGCCGGTCTGACGGTCGACGGCAATCATGACGTCAGTCACGGTGCCACATTGGCCGAAGGCGTCGCGCAGCGAGTCGTCGGTGGTGCTGAAGGGGAGATTCCCCACATAGAGTTTATTACCCATATTTTTGTGTTTTGTTGTGTTTATCTGCCAGGCTCCAAGCCGTCCGGTGCCTGCGCAAACTCCCACGAACGTAAACTCAACCCGAGGGGCGCTTTCTGACCTGAACTTGTCGACTGTCGGTTGCAAAGTTGGCCCGAACCGGCCAAAGCGCAAGCGAAATCGGCGCCGCTCAGGGGGCGTGAGTGACTTTGAGGCGAAGGAAGCGGGGGGCGTCGCCGGCGGGCACGCGGAATTCGACGATTTTGCAACCATCGGGAGCGGCCGACTGATCCGCAGGCTCGACCGCGGTCACCCCGGCCGTGGTCCATCCGCCCGTCGCCAGATCTCCGGTCGTTTCCCCGACCACGGCCAAAGCGGCGTCCTCGCGCACGATGGCCGTGTAGACAAACTCAGCGGTGACTTCGTCACGCGAAGCTTGTGGAGCTGTCCCCTCCTCCTGAGGCGCGGCTGCTCCGCCGATGGCATATTTGAGCAACGAGTCCGCGCTGGCTGGCTCCTCGCCTCTCCACCGATCAAACCCACTTTGAATTCCGCCGTCGTAGGACGCGGCCGGCGCAATGGTCGAAACCGTGCCCGCATCCGTCATTTGCCGCGTGTGCGTCATGGCCCCGAAGTAGAGGTTTCGTTCGGTGTCCGGCCCGGCGTTCTTGTTCTCCACGACCAACCGCGAAATGGCCCCGCCCGCAGAGGCCAGCGTCCCGGTCAGATTCGCGCCGCCGGTCGATAGCGTGTAAGCGTTGTCCGAACCGAGAGTCAGCGTGAGGCTCAAGCCATTGGTTGTGTAACCCAGACCGCTATCGCGCGCCGCGGAGGCATCGGTGATGCGGTAGTTGGTTTGTCCGCCGACGAAATAAAAGCGCAGCTTGACGTTGCCCGCACTGTCGGCCAGCGCGAACCCGACCTCCCCGGGCGATTCAACCCAGTTGTTGTCGAAACGCAGGGCGAAGTTGTCGCCGACCGCCATTGGCGTGCTGAAGTTCCTCGCCGCCGTGGCGGTGCCACCCCCGTTCGCCCACAGCCCGAAGCCGGTGCTTGCACCGACGTTCATGTTGGCCGGATTGCTGGCCAGAAAATGCCCGGCGCTGCCCGAGGTGGTCAGCGCCCACGCTGCAAAGCCCGTGCCCCCGGTCACGCCATTGGACCAGCCGGAATAATTGGCCGGGGAATCGGTCAAAATCTGGGTCGAGGAAGCCGCGTAGCTTCCGCTGAACGTGACTTCATTGGCACCGGAACCGAGGGCGATCCCGGCCGTCCACTCCCACCCATCGCCCCCGATGCCGCCGGCGAAGGCGATAAGTCCATTGCCGCCGGTGAGCGGATTCGTCCAAACCAGACCGTTGGTCAAAGCCGAGCCCGCGCGCCCGCGGTAAAGATAAGGTGAACCGGTGAGCGGTCCGGCTGCGGACGGATCCAGCACGACAATCTGGTTGGCGGCCAGCGGGGCGGACAAAGTGGTTGCACTGGCGGCCGGTGTCAGCGCGGAATCGCCGGCGCCATTGGTTGCCAAGACGCGGTAGCTGTAGTTCGTCCCGGGCGCCAGCCCGGTGTCGTTGAAAGTCGTGGACGATGTGACGCCGACCTGTTGCCCGTCGCGGAACACCTCGTAGCCGGTCGCGGTGGCGGCCGCGTTCCAAGTCAAGGTAACCGAGGTGCCCGTTGCGCCGCCCGCGGACAACCCGCCGGGCACGGGCGGCGGTTCGGTCGGCGCGGGCTCGTCGGAGACGGCCAGAGTGAAATTCTGGCCGCCGTTGTTGTCCCACGTGTTGGCGTTATGGTTGAAAACCATGACCAGCGACGTGGCTTGGGCCGGGACCGTGTAGGTGTAGGTCCAGATGCTCCCGCTCTTGGTCATGGCCACGCCCGGCACCACGGTCCAGTTGCCGCCGTTGTAGCCGTGGTGGATGTTGACCGCTTGCGCCGCGGACAAATTGCGGCCCTCGGGATTGTAATTGATCGTGACCGGCTGCCCGGCCACCGGCGTGAAAGGCACGGTCCAGACGGGGCCGTCCGGCGCGTTGCAATCGCGGATGGTGGTGGTCCAGTTCGCGCCGTTGCGGCTGTCGATGACGGAACCATCGGCATTCTCGAACCACACGGTCGCCGAGGTGGCGCCGACGGCGTCGAAAGTGTGGGTCCAGACTTCGGTCATGGCGGCGGTCATCAGGTGACGGGTCCACGCGCCATCGTCGAAGCGCCGCTGCACGTAAACCGGACTGGTCCCGGCGAGAGGGCCGTTGGCCGCGGAGTAGGTCACCGTGACGGGTTCGCAGTTGTTGGGATTGGCCGAGAACTCCGCACCGGAAGACGGGGTCTCGCCGTCATCCTCGACAAAAACGTGCTGGATGTCGCTCTTGCTCACGTTGCCGCGGGTGTCCGTCGCCTCGATGAAATAATCGACCAGCTTGCCGCGAAAATCCGGCAACGAGGCATCGTCGATGCGGGCGAAGTAGTAATCGGCGACGACGGGGGACCGGGCCCCCTCGAAGTAGGCGATTTTCGAGTTGTTCGCCGCGGCGGTGAGGGCAGCGGCAGTCTGCGGAAGGACGCGCTTGGTCATGGGAATGCTCACCCAGTTCCCGACCTCGGGTCCGCCGGCGTAAGTCTCGTTCTGGTTGCTGGCGAGCGGATTGTTCCCGTCGTTGTCGAGGCGGACCTTCGCGATGATATTCGTAATCCCGGAGACATCGTAGGCGTGCGTCCAGATGTAAAACTCCGATTTCATCTTCTTCAATGCGTTGCCGTTGGTCGGCGTGATGTTGAACCAGCCATAGGTGTAGCCGCCGGGATTGTAGGGGAAGCGCTGGGGCTTGAAGACGGTGGGCGGCGTCCGGTCGCTGGTCGCCTTGCGGGCCTCGACATAGCTCTGGAGCATTTCGTGGGCCCGGCGCGTGGCGAGGGATGTCTTCACCTCATCGTCATTGCCCTCGCCACCGTAATAGTTGAAGCCCGAATCCAAGCCCGCGAGGTAGATGTGCCAGGCGCGCTCCACAATGTTCGGGCCGACGGAGGCGGGGTTGGTCGAGCCGAGGTTGTTATAAGGATCCTGGATTTTCCAGGCCTGCACGGTGCCGGTGCCGTTCTCGTCGGTCCACATCTGCTCGGCTGTCTCGCACCAGTTGGCGCCGGCCATAACCGGAGCCCAGCTGTAGAATTTCGGCGTGAAACCAGGGGTCTCCATGTCCACCTGCGTGTTGGGCACGCGCTTGCCGGGTTGCCCGCCGGCCGGCGGCTCGACCCACTTGAGGAACTGCGGCGAGCCGTAGCAACTTTCGGGAAAAATCCACGCCCCGTCCTCCATGTGGACGACGGGAGCCGCACCACCGAACTGGTTCACGAAATCCTGAATGGCGACACCCGGGTAAGTTCCGTTGTTCATGAACGCGGGGGCGTTGATCTGCCAAGAGTCGTTGCCGCCGCCCCAGGCGTTGTCGCCGTCGGTCGAGGGAAGGACGATGCAGGGACGCGACGGGTCCGTGGCGTGCGGGGAAATGTGGTCGTCGATCAGGTTTTTCTGCCATCCGGAGTAGCCGGCCTTGTAACTCTGGACGTCGTCGGACGGCACCATGATGATCGTCTTTTCGGCACCCGTCTCCGGGTCGACGTATTTTGCCCGGTGCAATTGGTAGGCGAAGGGCGCGTGGTTGTAGGCCGTCTCGCCGACGTTGCCGGTGCCATACCACCAAGCGCCCCCGTTCACCGAGTTGATCTGGTCGGCCCGGTTTGGCGGGCTGGAAAAAATCCGCCAACTGTTGGATTGGGGAAGAGTGTATTGGGGGTTGCCCATGTAGCCGGGCAGGGTGCGGCTCAGATGATGGCTGGCCACGATGACCCACTGGTAACCTTCGTCCGCCAGCACATCCACCATGTGTCGGGAGAAAGCCATTTCGGTCGGAAAGAATCCCTTGGAACGGTTGGTGATGCTTCCCGTGTTCCAGGCCTTGGTGGCAGCCTCATGAAAGATCTGGATTTCCTTGCGGAAAACAGACTTGGGCAAGACGGAGCCGAGGGAGTGGTGGTCGGTGAAGCCGACCAGATCCAAGCGCCGGCTGCCCGCAGGCGTGGTCCACGTCCGCGCCGTGCGGTTTCCGTCCCACCATCCGCTTGAGTAGCCGTTGTAGCCGCTCCGGCCCAACCCGTGGACATTGTTGATCAGCGAACCGGAGTAACTTATCGCGTAGCCGCCGTTCTGGCCCACTTTGGCCAGTGAATCCTTGGGTCCGTCTTGGTAGGCCTTCTTGCGGTCATCGACGCTGAAAATCTGGTCCAAATCGTTGTCCGGGTGGGGTTGACCGGAATCATAAACCTGCCCGGCCTTGAGCGTCATCGAGTCACGCGCGAACTGGACGCGGTCGGGCTGGCCATTCCAGTTGCTGTTCCATTCCGGCCAATAGATCGGCTGATGGTTGTGCCAGAAGCGGGAAACTTTGACATTGCTGTTGGCCGCGGCCTGCGGCGGGCCGAAAACGACGGAAGAGCCCGCGAGAAGCAAGGCGGCGGGGAGAAGCGGGAGGCGCATCGGGGCAAGCTTGGAGGGTCCGAGGACCGGACTCAGGGCGCGTCGCGGCTGAGCTGGAAGTTGTTGAAGAAAAAGTCGTGGGCCTCGGCATCGCGGTTGAAAAACGCCAGACTCTCGAGCGGCGCGCCGGCCTCGCCGCCGAACTTGCGGCCCTCGAGGAGCTGCACCGAATTGTCTTTGAGGTCGATCACCTCCAGGTCGTAGGTGTCGGCGTCGACCAGGGTGAGCGTGAGGGCAAGCGCTTCCCGGGTCATGGGAATGCCCGTGTCGAACTCCTTCTCGCGGTCGGTGATGAGATAATTCGGCATCCCCTCCCGCGCGAAAAAACGCAGGCGCGCGCCCGTGTCGATCTCCGCCACCGACCCGCCGGCCTGGCCTGTGCGGTAAGCCACGCCCACTTCGCCCGGCAACGGATCATCCTGCTCGCTTTTCGGTTGGAAAGGTCCGTGGACAAACTCGAGGGTGAAATTGTCGCCCGGTTCAAGCGGCACCGCGAGGCCGCGGAAGGCCGCGGATTCCTCGTAGCCCCGGCCATTGGCAAAGAGCGCAAAAACCCGGTCGGTCGTGATCGGCGCCAACTCGGGCTTCTCCTCCAACTTGCCCAGATAGTGGCCCGCGAAACTGCCTTCGCCGTCCGATTTGGCCGCCATCTTCCAGCCGAAAAAACCGTTGTCCCCACCCGAACCGACATTCCAACCGCCGCCATACATGCCCTGATTGGCCTGGTCCTCGCCCACGTTGACCTGGGTCAGGGCCGGGGCCGACACCGCCGGACAAAGCAAAGCGGCCAGAAGCAGAGCGGGACGGAAGGGAGAACACATCGTCGTGGCGAGGAAACAGAAATAGTTACAAGCCGGGCAGCCTGCTGTCAAACGACCCCGGATGTTTTCAGTCTCCCGCCCCATCACCGAAGTGCTTCCCTGTGATTAAGTAACGCGACACATAGTCTTTGACCGTGTCATGCAGCGGCGGCACTCCTCCGGCATAGCCGGTCGACTTCAACTTCGTCACATCGGCCTGCGTGAAATACTGGTATTGCGAGCGCAGCGCTTCGGGCATGTCGATGAACTCGATGCGCGCCGCGCGCCCCATCGCCTCGAAAATCGGCTGCACCAACTCCAGCCAGGTGTGCGCCTCGCCCGACCCGATGTTGTAGAGGCCGCCCGCCTTCCTCGTCGCCGCCAGGTGCAGAGTCATGGCCACCGCATCCTTGACATAAAGAAAATCGCGCTTCTGTCCGCCATCCGGGTAGTCCGGATGGTAGCTCTTGAACAATTTCACCTGCCCCGTCTCCTCGATCTGCCGCCATGCCTTGCTCACCACGCTGCGCATGTCCCCTTTGTGCTCCTCGTTCGGGCCGAAAATGTTGAAATATTTCAATCCCACGATGCGCCGCAGGTATCCCTCGCGCTGCGCGTGGCAATCGAACAATTGCTTCGAATACCCGTAGGCGTTCAACGGACGCCACGCGGCCAGATCGTCCGACAAATCATCCATCCCTTCGGCCCCGTCGCCGTAAGTCGCCGCCGAGGACGCATAAACAAAGCGCGCCCCGCGGGCCAGCGCCCACTCGGCCAGTTGCCGCGAACACCCGAAATTGTTGCGCAGCAAATAATCCGCATCCCTCTCCGTGGTCGACGAGCACGCCCCCAGATGGAAGACATGCGTGAAATTCCCGAAAGCCCCCGCCTTGTCCGCCAATCGGTCGTAAAAATCGTCCGCCTCGACGAAATCCTCGAAGCGCAACGGTGCCAAGTTGCACCATTTGTCGTCCGTGCCGAGTTGATCGACCACCACAACACGGTCCGTCCCGTGCCAGCGGTTGAGCGCGCCGACCAGCACGCTGCCGATGAAGCCCGCGCCGCCCGTGACCAGAAACCGGTCCTTGGCGGAAAATTCCGTCCCCCGCTTGGCCGCTTTTTTTTTCGCCGGTTGCTTCGTTTTGCCCATAGTCCCGCCAGCGTAACCGCCGTCCGCCCCGCCGCGCAAATCCCTTCGCATTGCCAGCGCGTCCCCGTGCCCGTAATATCCCGGCTATGTTGTCGCCCCGCTGGGAAACACGGGACCCCGCGGATCCCGCCATCGCGCAGAGACTCTCCCGCGAACTCGGCATCTCCGCCCTCCTCGCTTCCCTGCTCGCCGCGCGCGATCTGGCCGACCCGGACGAAGCCGAAATCTTCCTTCATCCCCGTCTCGCTTCCCTCCCCGATCCGCTGGAAACGCCCGGTATCGAAAAGGCCGCACGCCGGATCGCGCAGGCCGTCGAGCGCCGCGAAAATGTCGTCCTCTACGGCGACTATGACGTCGATGGCGTTACGTCCCTCGCCATCCTCCACCGGTTTCTCGCCGCACTCGGGCTCGAGACCTCGTGCTTCCTCCCGCTGCGCGAATCCGAAGGCTACGGCTTGAGCCGCGACGGACTGGACCGCGTTTTCGCCGAGCGCCACCCCGCGCTCGTCATCGCCCTCGATTGCGGCACCGGTTCGCACGAGGAGGCCGCCTGGCTCGCCGCCCGCGGAGTCGATCTCGTCATTGTCGATCACCACGAACCGAAAAGCGGCGCCGCTCCCTGCGCCGCGTTGGTCAATCCGAAAGCCCTCGGCGGCAACACCGATCTCTGCACCGCCGCGCTCGTCTTCAAACTCTGCCACGGGATCCAGAAAACCACCGGCCGCCGCGAACCCGACCTGCGCGACTTTCTCGACCTCGCCGCCATGGGCACCATCTGCGACCTCGCGCCGCTGCGCGGCGAAAACCGCATCATCGTCCGCCACGGCCTCGCCCGCCTCGGGCAAACCCGCTGGGAAGGACTCCGCGCCCTGATGGAAGTCTCCGGCGTGATGAACCCCGTGACCACGGCCGAAGTCGGCTTCCGCCTCGGACCGCGCCTCAACGCCGCCGGACGCCTCCACACCGCCGAGGCCGCGCTCCGCCTCCTCCTCAGCGAAGACCCCGCCGAAGCGCGCCGACTCGCGCACGATCTCGACGCCTGCAACCGCGAGCGACAGCAACTCGAGCAACAGGTCCTCGAAGCCGCCTGCGCCGAATTGGCGAAAAATTTCGATCCAGCCCGCGATTGCGCCGTCATCGTCGGCGGCGACGGCTGGCACGCCGGGGTGGTCGGCATCGTCGCCTCCCGCCTGTGCCGCAAATACCACCGCCCCGCCATCGTCATCGGTTTCGATGACGCGGGGGACGGTCATGGCAGCGGACGCAGCATCCCGGGTCTTTCGCTTGTCGAGGCCCTCGGGGACTGCGCCGAGTGGCTCGGGCCCTTCGGCGGTCACCACATGGCCGCCGGGTTGAGCGTGACCCGTGCCAACTTTACCGTGTTTCGCGACCAATTCGAAGCCGCGGCCGGTCGTCGGCTCCAGCCCGATGATCTCGTGCCCAGACTCAAACTCGACGCCCGCATCGATGTGGCCGAACTCGAGCAATCCCACCTCGAGGAACTCTCCCTGCTCGAACCCTGCGGCATGGGCAATCCCGCCCCGCTCTTCTACGCCCGTGCCGTTGCCCCGGTCCATGGACCGGATGTGCTCAAAGAAAAACACGTCCGCTTCCGCGTGCGCGGACGCGACGAACTCCTCGCCGCCATCTACTTCAACGGGGCGAGCGACGATTTTCCCCGCGCACCGTGGGACGTCGCCTTCAAACTCGTGCGCAACGAATACCGGCAACGCGTCAGCCTCCAACTCGAAGTGCAACACCTCCGCCCCGCCCGGAATTGAAGCAGCAAACGGTGGTCTTGGCCTCGGCTGCCGAGCCGAGGGTCGAGCGCCACCGGAACCAGCGCGGCGCGATGTCCACAGAGACGAATCCACCCGCCAAAATCATTGATGGACTTTCTGCAGAAAGTCCAATAGCGTGGAGGCTTATGGCAAATACCGACCGGGGCCGCGCCCTCATCGCCAGCGGTTTGGCCAACCACCGCCGGATCGAAATGATCAGACTGCTGCAAGCCCGCGGCAGCCTTTGCGTGAACGAGGTCGCCACCGAGTGCCGCATCGACGTGGCCACCGCTTCCCAGCACGCCAAGCGCTTGCACGAGGCCGGTCTGATCAAAAAACGCGCCCAAGGACGCAAGGTGCAGCTCTACCCCACCCGTCGCTCCGCCACCCTGTTGGGCACGATCGACCTCCTATCGGAATCGCCCGCGGATTGACCGGTCCGTCCGTTTACCTCCCCGCTGCGTGAGCAAAACCGCCGCCCCCGCGCCGGACCCCGCGCCGTTGCGCTGGAACTCCCCGCTCTCCGACCTCCCGCGTCTCACCCCGGCCCGCCGGCGTGCCTTGGACGAAGCAGGGCTCGAGACCGTCCATGATCTGCTCCGCCATTACCCGCGGCGCCATGAGGATCGCCGCAAATTCCCCGCTTTTCCCGCCGCCCCTTCACCGGACCCGCTCTGCCTGCGCGGCACGGTGCAATCGGTCCGCTCCTCCTACTTCGGCCGCCGCAGCCAATTCACCCTCGTGCTCGCCGAAAAATCCGGCCGCGTCCCCGCCGCCACCGTGCAGTGCCGCTGGTTCAACCTCCGCTACCTCCCGAAAATCCTCCAAGCCGGACAGGACCTCGTCATCCACGGCCGGGCCCGTGCGCTGAAAAAAGGCGGGCTTGTCTTCGACCATCCCGATTTCGAAATCCTCGAAACCGACGCACCCGACAGCGAACTGATCCATCTCAACCGCATCACCCCCATTCACCCGTCCATCGGCCCGTGGAGCCCGCGTCTGCTCCGCCGCCTCATCTGCGAAACCCTCGCCCGACTCCCCGAGGAGAACATCCCCCAACTCTGGCCCGCTTTTGCCGCGGGATCGCCGTCCGCAGCGACGGATCAACTCACCTCCGCCCGCGCCCTCCGCGCCATCCACTTCCCCGCTTCCCCGGAACAACTGGAAACCGCGCGGGCCCACCTCGCCCGCGAGGAACTTTTCGAGATGCAATGCGTCCTCGCGCGCCAGCGCGCACGCCACACCGCCGGACGCGCCCCGGTGATCCCGCGCCAGAGTTCCCTCCTCTCCGAATTCCTCAAAGCCCTGCCCTTCGAACTCACCTCCGCGCAAAAACGCGTCCTTGCCCGCATCTTCGACGACCTCGCCGGCGGACACCCCATGAACCGTCTCCTCCACGGAGACGTCGGCAGCGGCAAAACCATCGTCGCCGCCACCGCCATGCTCGGTGCCATCGCCTCCGGTCACTCCGCCGCCCTCATGGCCCCCACCCAAGTGCTCGCCCACCAGCACTACGAAAACTTCCGCCACATGTGCCAACCGCTCGGCGTCCCCGTCGTCCTCCGCACCGCCGCGCGCAAGGAGAAAACGGCCGAAACCGGACCACGCATTGTCATAGGAACCCACGCCCTCCTCTTCGCCCCCGAAACGGTCGGCCGCCCCGCCCTCGTGGTCATCGACGAGCAGCACAAATTCGGCGTCCGCCAGCGCGCCAAGCTCTCCGCCCTCGACCAGCACCCGCACGTTCTGGTCATGTCCGCCACCCCCATCCCCCGCACCTTGGCCCTGACCCTTTACGGCGATCTCGATCTCTCGCTGCTCGATGAGATGCCGCCCGGACGCATCCCCATCCGCACCCTCGTCCGCCCGCACGGGAAGCTGGCGGAAGCCGCGTCCTTCCTGCGCCGGAAATTGGACGAAGGACGCCAAGCCTACCTCGTTTATCCCTTGATCGAGGAAAGCACCCGCACCTCGCTCAAGGCCGCAACCGCGGAATATGCCCGCTGGAGCCGGTTGCTCGATCCCCATCGCTGCGCTTTGCTGCACGGGAAGCTCAAGGCGGACGAGAAGGACGCCATCATGCAAAGTTTCCGCGCCGGCGAAACCCGCGTGCTGGTCAGCACCACCGTGATCGAAGTCGGCATCGACGTGGCCAATGCCACCGTTCTCCTCGTGGAGAACGCCGAACGTTTCGGCCTGGCCCAGTTGCATCAATTGCGCGGACGCGTCGGCCGCGGTGCCGAAAAGTCCTGGTGCATCCTCTTGGCCGGCGAGAACGCGGCGGAAAAACTCGATCGCCTGCAAATCCTCGAGCAAGCCGCCGACGGCTTCGCCATCGCCGAAGCCGACCTGCAGATCCGCGGCCCCGGCGACCTCCTCGGCACCGCCCAAACCGGACTCCCGCCCGTCCGCCTGGCCAAACTCCCGCAAGACCTTCCGCTCTTGGAAGAAGCCCGAGCCGTCGCAAAGCAGCTCCTGACCAAGGACCCGGAACTCTCCGCACACCCGATCCTCCGCACACGTCTGGCCTACTGGGAAAAACAACTCTTCGCCGGTGTGGCCTGAAGAAGAATCTTCTTTTGTAGCGGCGCGTCTGTGACCGCCACAACTTTCGTCCCGCCACGCAAAAGCACCGGCGCTCACAGAGCGCCGCTACACCCCGGGCGAAACGCCCGGCGATGCCTCGGCCGCGGGCGGTGCCTCCGGACTCACGGCCGGGACTTCCTCGGGCCAAGGCGGCACGATGTTTTCCCATCGATGCAGAGGCGCATCGGGCACGCCGATCTCGGCCAGCAACTCCACGCAACGCGCATGCCATTTGTCCAGGTCGGGCGCCGAGCGTTTCTCGTCGCGCGAACCGGGAAAAACCAGGTAAGTCACGGCCAGATCGTTGACCGGCCGCGCCAGGGCCGTTCCGGTCTCCTTGATTTCATTGCAAAGCCGCAATGAAGCTTCGCCCACTTTGTAGGATGGGCCGGCGTCCCCCACGATGGTCGGATACATTATACTCCCGTGGATGACCACCGCGTAGTCGCCGACCTTGGGCACATCCGCGCCCTCGCCGCGCATCATGAAGCCGGGCAGCACGATGTTGGGATCCGCTTTGGACACCAGAAAACTCGCGCTCTTGAGGTCGGCGATCATGCGCTTCGAAGCCGCGATGCGCTCGCCAAGCTCGCGCCGGCGCGCCTCTTTTGTCTCCGGCTTGGCCAGTTCAGCCTCAGCCTCGGCAATGCGGTCCTCGTATTTCTTGATGAAGGGATTCGGACGGTCCGTCGTCTTCGGCCAACGGTAACTGCTCTGCGGCTGGAAAAACTGACCGGAGCCGTCCACCTCGACGTTCCGGTCGCCATCCGAGCCGTCAACGTTCACGTCCATGTCCCCCTGCACGAAAAGCGCCCGCCGCCCGGTCCGCGCATCCTTCATTTCCAGGATAGTGTCGCAGTCGTAAAAGTTGTGGCGCGAGAGGATCTGCTCGAGCTTCTCCAACCGCCCCTTGAGCCAGTCGAGCTTGAGATCATAGAGCTTGGCGAAGTCCGGCGACACCTGCGCCGTCTCGAGAAGCTGCGGCAAGGAGGGCAGCAACTCCGGCAGCTGGGCGTTGGCCACCTTCACGTCCGCCAGCGACCTGGCCGGACGCGGCATGCGGATGTCGAGGTTCAACTCGAGACGGTAAGCATCGTCGACCTTGCGATCCCGCGCCGCCGTTTCCCCCGGTGACGTCTCGACCGTCCACTTGTATTGCAGCCCGTTGAAAAGCATCCCGGTATCCATCGGCTTGCGCGACACATAGGGCGTCGGCACCGGTGTGGGCGGCGGCACAGGCGTGGCACTCGGGCTGGGCGTCGGGGTCGGCGCAGGTGGTGGAGGGACCGAAGGACCGCACCCGGCAAGAACCGAAACCATGAAAAAGGCGCACACGCTTTGCTTCCAGTGCATCCGGATATCACGTCATGCGGCCCGTGCTCCTGTCCAGCCCAACCGGAAATTTTTGCGGGACGCGCGCGCGTTTCGTGGTATTTTCCCCGCTCAGTCACGGGCTGTGGCTCAGCTTGGTAGAGCGCTTGAATGGGGTTCAAGAGGT
>JBBECM010000057.1:0-4137 GCA_040881855.1 Chthoniobacterales bacterium
ACGTGACCAACGGCACGACCACCACCGAGCAGGGCGTGTTGAGCGGCGACGGCGGGCTGACCAAAGAAGGCGGGGGCGAACTGGTGCTCAACGGCAGCACGAACAACACCTACACGGGCGCGACGGTGGTCAATGCGGGCAGCCTGGTGCTGAGCAACTCGGGCGGCAACGCGATCCACAGTTCCTCGGGCATCACGGTCAACATCGGCGGCACGCTGGTCCTCGGGGCCGACAACCAGATCGGCGACGGGATCGGGCTGACGCTCAACGGCGGCACGTTCCTCGTGGGGGCTTTGAATATTACCGAAAAGCTGGGCACTCTGACGCTCAGTGCCAGCTCGACCATCGACTTTGGCGACTTTGGCAACAATGGACTCCGCCAAGTGACCTTCGATGATAGTTCATTGATTGCTTGGACTGGCACGCTGACGATCACCAACTGGCAGGGTGTGGCGCGAACCTCGAGCGAGTTCACCCGGTTGGTTTTCGGTGTGGATGGATTGAATACCAACCAGCTCGGGCAGATCGTTTTCGCCAGCCAAGGCATCAACGGCGGCGAACTGATCGGCGGGGGCGAACTGGCTCCCATCCCCGAGGCGCCCGTGGTGTGGGGTGCCGCTGCCCTGGCTGCTTTCATCTTTTGGCGTGAACGGCGAAGGGCGCGCTCGTTTTTTGGCGCCATCCTCTCCAAGGCGGCGCAAGGCAGGGATGGCACATGATAAATCCCGTATTTTCGCTGCGGCGGACAACGTCATTAGCCACCACGACCTCCGCACCCGTGGTCCCTGGCGTGCACAGCCGGCCTGCTTCGGCGTCTCGCCCGCGAGCGCAACTTCGGACGAAAAACCATCGACAAAACCGCCCGTTGAAGAGAAGAGCATGGAGTGCCAGCCACGGGCTCAAACAGTCGCGGCGGCGGTGTCGTTTGCCTGCGGATTTGGGGCGGGCGGCGGGGCAGCCAAACGTTGCGGCTGGTGGTCGGTGTCGTTTTCGGTCGCCGGTGCGCCCAATCGTCACCGGAGCCGCGAACCGAAATGTGCAAAGACTCGACCGTTTGGTGCATTGGCCTGGAGGACTCCCCGTGGGAAATTTACTCCACCAGCAGCGCTGATTGCTTAAACTTCCTCCACCCATGACCACACATCTGTCTAGCCTCCCAATAAATTCCCGCTCCGGCGGGCGTGCCATCTGCCTCTCCTTTTTGTTGTTGGCCGTAGCGGTCATTTCCGCCTCGGCGCAGACGACACGGACTTGGACGAACTCGAGCAACACGCAATACAACAACTTCAACAATTGGAACCCCACCGGAACGTGGGCCAATGGTGACACGTTGCGCTTCAACGGCACGGTGGCCGGCGATCTCAACCTGTTTTACCAAGGCGGGCAAAACACCGGAGTGCTCTTGGACTTCACCGCGGCCCAGACCGGTGCGGTGAGCATCAGCTTGAGCAACGAAGCGACCGCGAGCCGCAATTTCCGTTTGGGCGACACCAACAACACCGTGGCTATTTCCATTGCCTCGGGTGCTGGCAAGGTAACCCTCAACGGCCAGAGCGAGACCTTTCGCATGCTTTCGATCTTTGGTCCGACCGGGGATCCCGGTTCTGGGCAGACGATCTTCATCGACAACGCCGGCACCTTGGAGTTCGGGGCGTTCACGACGCTCTCGCGAGCCCAGGCGTCCCGGAATGTCGATCTGATCCTGCGTCAAGGCGGACAGACCACGATCCTTGGTCGGGTCAATGACTTCGGAACATTCGGCGGTATTCGGGTGCAAGGCAGCAGTGTGCTGACCTTGTCCGGCGAGTGGGTGGCCAACACGCGTTTGATGGTCGACGAGGGGCGGGCGGATTTCACCAGTGCGGCGGCCATCGGGACCAACAGTGCCTGGAACTCCATCCGCGTGGGCAACAACGTCACCAGCGGGCAGTTGCGCTACACGGGGTCCGGAGATGTGGAGGTCGGCCGGCGTATTCAGATCGGCAACGGCACGGTCGGCGCCCAGACCGGCTCGGCGGTGATCGAAAACGAAAGCGCCACGGGACGTTTGGTGTTCACAAATGCGATCTTCAATGCCGACGGAGCGGACGCGCTGGGTTCGGGCAATGCGAACACGGCCGCAGCGCGGACGCTGACGCTCGGGGGCAGCAGCACGTTGTCCAATACTATCAGCGGGAGCATTCTCGACAACAGCACGGCCACGGGCGGCACGATCGGTGTGATCAAAGAAGGCGCGGGTCGTTGGGTTCTCTCCGGCAGCAACAGCTACACCGGAGGCACCACGGTCAGTGCGGGCACCTTGGTTCTGGGCCATACGAACGCGCTGAGTTCCGGGGGAGTAACGGTCAACGGCGGGACGCTTGATCTCAACGGTTTGAGTGTCACGGCCAACCAGCTGGGGGGATCCGGCGGCACGATTGCTTTGGGTGGCGGGGCACTGACGGTCAACAACACGAGCACCACGACCAACGCCAGTGTGATCAGTGGCACGGGCAGCCTGACCAAGGCGGGAGGCGGGATCCTCGTGCTTGCGGGCAACAGCACTTACACCGGCGACACCTTCCTGGAAGCCGGCAATATCCAATTGGGGCTGACCGATGCGCTGTCGACGGGCAGCGTTCTGCGCTTCAGCGCCAATGCCAACAACCGGCGCCTGCAAATGCAGGGCTTCAATCAGACGCTGGGCGGGGTGGATTCCACGTCGGCGACTGGTGGAACGCTGATCATCGAAGCTGCGTCGGACAATGTGAGCGATGCCCCGGCGACGTTAACCCTCGATGTGGCGGCGGGCCAGTCGCACACCTTCAGCGGTTTTGTCCGTAACGCGGCGGGCACGGCCACTAACTCCGCTCTCACGCTGGTCAAAGACGGTGCGGGTACGCAGGTCCTGTCGGGTGCCAACGTGACTTATTCGGGCAACACGACGATCAACGCCGGGGTGCTGGAGTTTGCCGGGGCCAACAGCGCGGCCAACAATTCGGCCATTACGTTGGGCGGCGGCACGGTGCGCTTCGCCGGCGGCGGCACGCGCGGCAACACGATCAGCGGCAGCGGCAACCTGGAAAAAACCGGCGCCAACTCGCTGACCCTGAGCGGTAGCAACAGCTACACCGGCGCCACCACGGTCAGTGCGGGCTCGCTCATCATCGGTGCGACCGGCTCGGTAGGCGGCAGCAGCGTGCTCGACGTGGCCAGTGGCGCCACCTTGGACGTCTCGGCTGTTACGGGAGGATTCGTTCTCGGAAGCGCGCAGACTTTGGCAGGCAACGGGACGGTTGTCGGCGACACTACGATCAGCGGCACTTTGTCCCCTGGCAACAGCGCGGGCACGCTGACCTTCGCGGACAATCTCACTCTCGATCTCAACAGCACGAGTATCTTCGAGATCAATGGATTCACCTCCGGCCTCTTCGATCTCGTCGCGGGCGGACCCGGAAGCCAAACCGTGGAATTTGGCGGCACCCTGGATCTGACGTTCAGCAGCAATTTCAGCACGCTGGGATCGGTCAAGATCTTCGACTTCGAGAATTACTCGGGAGGTTTCGACAACTTCAGCACCACCGGCTTGGCCGATGGATATTCGGCCACATTCGATAGCCTCAGTGGAACTGTCAATGTCGTCCCCGAGCCGTCGACCTACGCGTTGCTCGCGCTCGCTGCTGCCGGTCTGGGCGCCCACGTTGTCCGCCGTCGCCGCTCGGCGCGCTGAGTCCTGGCACGCGATTTGTCCTCCCTGCGATTGTTGGGGTGGCGGCATCCTGTTTGCTGGGGGGTAGACAGGATTGCCGCCACACTTTTTTGTCATGACACGGAACTCGAAGGCAAACCGGCGCGCCCGGGGGGAAGGCATGGGTGCCTCGCAGTGGATTTGGTGCGCCGGGACGGATCCCGAGGGCTACAACCAGACGGTCTGCTTCCGCAAGGAGTTTGCCGTGCGCCGCCGGCAGGAGGCGCGCTTGCGGATCGTGGCGGATAGTTGGTATCGCGTTCGACTGAATGGGGTGTGGATTCACGACGGCCCGGCTCGAGCGTATCCCGAGGAGCTGGTCTATGACGAACATGACTGCACGGCGGAGTTGCGGCGCGGGAAAAACCGGATCGAGGTGATTGTCCGCTATTTCGGTTGCGGCACCTTCC
>JBBECM010000058.1:0-3984 GCA_040881855.1 Chthoniobacterales bacterium
CCCCACCCCCCAGGGGGCACGGGCGTCCCGCCCGTCACCTCCCGCCACGGCGGGCCCCCCGCCCGCCCAACAATCATCGGCCCCCAAACTCACCGCGCTCCGCGAGGCAGTAAGCACCTGCCAGAAGTGCGAACCCCTCGCCGCCTCCCGCACTCAAACCGTCTTCGGCACCGGCAATCCCAATGCCGACCTCATGTTCGTCGGCGAAGCTCCCGGCTTCGATGAGGATAAAAAAGGCGAGCCCTTCGTCGGCCCCGCCGGCGAACTGCTGAGCAAAATCATCACCGCCATGGGCCTGACCCGCGACGAGGTCTACATCGCCAACGTCCTCAAATGCCGCCCCGACATGCCCAAGGGCGCCCCCGGCAACCGCCCGCCCACCCCGCTCGAAATGCAGCGCTGCCTCCCCTACCTCCGCGAGCAAATCGCCATCATCCAACCCCGCATCCTCGTCGCCCTCGGCAAAACCGCCATGCTCGGCCTCACCGGCACCGACGAATCGATGGGCGCCCTGCGCGGACGCTGGTTCACCTTCGAAAACATCCCCCTCCTCCCCACCTACCACCCGTCTTACCTCCTCCGCACCGGCTCCAACGCCGACAAACGCAAAGTCTGGGAAGACATGATGCTGGTCATGGAAAAACTCGGCATGACGATCTCGGAAAAGCAGCGCGGTTTTTTCACCGCAGCCAAATAACACCTTATGCCCTCCGATCTCGGCTACGCGGCCACGACAACTTTCCTCCGTTTTCTTTTCATGCCCTTCGTGCGTCTCCGGGTCACCGGCCGCGCGCACCTGCCGAAAAAAGGGGCGTGCATCCTCGCTCCGAATCACATCAGCCACTTCGATCCGCCCCTCATCGGTCCGAGCATCCGGCGCACGACCGACTGGATGGCCATGCGCGAGCTTTTCGAAATTCGCGTGCTCGGTGCTTGGCTGCGCGGCGTGGGCACTTTTCCGGTTGAAAGGGCGAAATTCGACGTATCCGCCGTGCGCACCGCGATCACCCGCTTGCGCAGCGGACGCATGGTCGGACTATTTCCCGAAGGAGGCCTGCGCACCGGCCCGCAATCCGTGCTCGAGGGCGCGCCGCTCCGTCCCGGCGTGGCGGCGCTGGCCCAAATGACCGAAGCGCGCGTCTTGCCCTGCGTCATCATCGGTTCCGATGCGCTCTACGATCCGAAACGCTGGCTGCCTTTGCGCCGCACACGCGTTTGGATCGTCTTCGGTGAACCGCTCGATCCGCCGGGCGACAAGCCCGACAAAGCTGCCGCGCGCACGGAATTCGAAGCGCGGCTGGGACAAATTTTGCGCGACCTCTACGACAAGACTGTCCGCGAGGAGCACATCCCTCACGATTGCCTCCCGCAAACTCCGCAGCGCCGCAAAGGCAAAGTCTGACATGGAGGCGATCCGCCGAAACTGGTCGCGCGTGACCGATGCGTCGACCTGCGCACTGCTCGGGCTCGCCCAGTGGCGCCACCGCAGCCAAGCAAGCACACCAGAACAACTCGAAGACTATTTTGCCGCGTGCGGACCGATGACGCGCGCACAATATTACGCGGCCCCTCCGCTCGAGCCACTTGAAGAATCGGGAAGCAACTTAGTTTGGCCAACCCCGCATCCCGGCGGACTCGACCCCAACGACCGCGCCTCGGCGTGGTTGCAACCGTGCTCACTGGGATGGTCCGCGCCGACCGTGCTCATCCTGCACGCCCTCATGTCGGTCAACGACGCCGGCTACCGGCGGTTGGCGTCGAAATTCAACCGCCTCGGATGGAACGCCGTCTTCCTGCACCTTCCCTTTCACTACGATCGCCGTCCGCGCGGTTATTTTAACGGCGAGCTGGCCATCACAGCCAACCTCGTTCGCAACGGCGAAGGGCTGCGCCAAGGAGTGAGCGAACTGCGCCAACTCATGGCGTGGCTGCGGGCCAAAGGATGCGGGGAATTCGGGATCTTCGGCACGAGCTACGGCGCGTGGACCGGCGCATTGCTCGCCTCGCTCGAGCAGGACATTTCTTTCATCGCGCTGCTCCAACCGATCGCCGATGTGGAGCACGCCATTTGGGAAAGTCCGGCCGGCGCGACGATGCGACGTCTGTTGCACCACAACGGCGTCGACTCCTCCATGACCCGACGCTACACCCATCTCGTTTCGCCGCTGCACGGGAAGCCGTTCACCGCGCCGGACCGCATCGTCATGGCTAGCGGCGCGTGGGACCGCATTGCCCCGCCTGACCGCGTCGAAGCGCTGGCCGACGCATGGAACGGCGCGCGGGTCATCAAAAGCCCCCAAGGCCACTTCGGCTACATCGCCGGCCGCGGCATGTTCGCCGCCGTGAGCGAAATCATCGCCTGAACCCGCGACGCGCCCTAATCTCTCAATGCCCATCCCTCAACCCCCAACTCCTCAAATGCTCGCCGTCATCACCACCGGACCCGCTGCCGTGCCGATCGATGACGTGCGCCACATCAGCAACTTCGCCACCGGCGAAATCGGCGCTCTCCTGGCCGAAGCTCTCGTCGCCCATGGTTTCGAACCCCTCCTCTTCCGCGCCCGCGGCGCCACGCATACCGCCGTTCCGGACGGCGCGCTGCTCCACGAATTCAGCACCAACCACGATCTGAGCCGCTACCTTGAAGCACTTGGCTCGACCCGCGGACCCGACATCCGCGCCGTCTTCCACGCCGCGGCACTCTCCGACTACGCCGTTGCCGCGGTGCGCGGACCCGACGGCTCCCCGGTCAGCGCCCGCAAAATCCCCGGCGACCTTCCCCAACTCCATCTCGTGCTCGAGCCCGCACCAAAAACCCTCCCGCACCTCCGCGCCTGGTTTCCCCGCGCGTGGATCGCCGGATGGAAATACGAACTCGAAGCCTCGCGCCAAGACGCCATCGAAACCGCCCGCGCCCAACTCGGGTCGAACCACACGGACGCCACCATCATCAATGGCGCGGCTTACGGACCCGGCTTCGGCCTGCTCGAGGACGATCAACCGCCCGTCCATTTCGCCGGCAAGCGCGAACTGGCTCAACTTCTGGCCTCGCGGGCGTCAACGTTTGCCAAGTCCCATAAATAAAGGCCTCGCGGACCTCGCCGTTGTGAATAAGTCCCCTCAGGATGCCTGATGGCCATCGTTTATGCCGGCAAAAGTCGTTGACTATCAACGGATAAAAATTTTTGCCGATTGTCACAAAAAATCCCTTTTCCACCCCCACGGATTGTGGCTTTATAGCACAGCTCGCCCACATATGGTGGTGTCAGGTCGGCCGGTGATCTCCCCCAAGGGTTGACTGGTTGGCGCAAAACCCTCCCCCTACGAGACAAGATTCCATGATCGCAACTAAATCATCCTTCCGTTCCAAAGCCCTCAAGACATCCACCCCGCGCACCGCCGCCTCGCGTGTCACCAAGCCGGTCACCGGGCGCCCGCGCGCCGGCAAGACCAAAGGCCTTAAGTTCGAGCCCCGCTTCCAAACCCGAGCCGGCTCCCCCTTCGACCACGTCGAGTGGGACAAACGCACCGCGGAAATCAACGACGATTCCGGCAAAGTCATTTTCAAACAAGAAAACGTCGAAGTCCCGCGCAGCTGGAGCGCCCTCGCCACCAAGATCGCCGTCTCCAAGTATTTCTACGGCGACCTCTCCAACGGCACCGACCCGCACAAAGGCGGACGCGAATCCTCCATCCGCCAGCTCATCCACCGCGTCACCCGCACCATCACCGATTTCGGCAAACGCGACGGCTATTTCGCCGACGAGGCCAGCGCCGAAGCGTTCTACAACGACCTCACCTGGCTCTGCCTCCACCAGCACGGCGCCTTCAACAGCCCCGTGTGGTTCAACGTCGGCCTCGCCCAGCAATACGGCATCGGCAAGAACGCCGGCCAAGGCAACTACTTCTTCAACCACCTCACCGGCGAAGCCGAGCGCGCCCCCACGCAATACGAATACCCGCAAGCCAGCGCCTGCTTCATCC
>JBBECM010000059.1:0-25236 GCA_040881855.1 Chthoniobacterales bacterium
GGCCGAACCGGCGGCAAGTGGCCTCGATCCTCGGCGCCTTCCGATCCGGAACCTAGAGCGTTTTCGATTCAAGTGTTGACGCTGCGAGTCGGCGGGTATTTTTTGTGGCATCGGCATCCTGCCGATGGCGGCTGCTCGTCACGGGCAGGATGCCCGTGCCACTTTTTTGCGCAACGCCGGACAGTGTAAAGAGTCGAACCACAAACGCTCTAACCTTTGGCGGCTTCTGTCATGGTCGAACGCCGACGTGCGCCCGGCTCCATGCCACAAAGTGGAGCCGAAGAGGGGACTCGAACCCCTGACCCGCGCATTACGAATGCGCTGCTCTACCAACTGAGCTACTTCGGCGCTGGGAAATGGAAAATATCGGTCCGGCTGCTCGTTTGGCAAGTCCCGCCTCTTGCCACAGCGGCCCCGCAACCGCATAGTCCGTGTTGGATTTCATGGAAACCCTGCTCCGTCTCCTGCAACAGGACGCCAAGGTGTCCCGCGAGGACCTTGCGCGCCAGCTGAACCTCCCGGTCGGGGAGGTCAATGACCGCATTGCCGCGCTGGAAAAGGACGGCGTCATCCGCGGCTACCAAGCCATCGTCGATCGCGAGCGCCTCGACAAAAACACGGTCACCGCCTTCATCGAAGTCCGCATCACTCCGGAGCGCGGCGGCGGCTTCGACCGCATCGCCCAACGCATCGCCAAATTCGACCAAGTGGTCAGCTGCTACCTGATCAGCGGCGGTTACGACCTCCTCGTCGTGGTGCAAGGCGCCAGCCTGCGCGAGGTGGCCAGCTTCGTCTCGGAAAAACTCAGCACCATCGAGTCGGTCATCTCCACCGCCACGCACTTCCGCCTCAAGACTTACAAGGAAAACGGCACGCTTTTCACCACCGAACTTCCGGAGGACCGTTTGGTGGTCAGCCCGTAACCCACGCCGGCCATGGAAGAGAAAATTGCCGCGCACGTGCGCGACATCCCCCGCTCGGGCATCCGCGATTTTTTCGAAATCGTGCAGTCGATGCACGACGTCATCTCGCTCGGTATCGGCGAACCCGATTTCGTCACGCCCTGGCACATCCGCGAGGCTGCGCTTTTTTCCCTCGAGAAAGGCCGCACCGGCTACACCTCGAACCTCGGCCTCCCCAAGCTGCGCGAAGCCATCGCCAACTACGTCTCGCGCAAATTCCATCTCGATTACCACGCTCCGTCCGAGGTTCTCGTCTCGGTCGGCGTCTCCGAGGCGATCGACATCGCCCTGCGCGCCCTGCTCAATCCCGGCGACGAAGTCCTTTACCACGAGCCGTGCTATGTCAGCTACAATCCGAGCGTCACCCTGGCCCACGGCAAGGCGGTGGCTGTGCCGGTGCACGGGAAGGACGATTTCCAGTTGCGCGCCGACGAGCTGGCCAAGCGGATCACGCCCAAGTCGAAGATCCTCCTGCTCAACTTCCCGACCAACCCGACCGGCGCGACGATGTCACGCGAAGCGCTCGCCCCCATCGCCGAGTTGTGCGTCGAGCACGACCTCATCGTCCTCTCCGACGAGATCTACGCCGAGCTGACCTACGACGGGGCCGGGCATGTCTCCATCGCCACGCTGCCCGGCATGCGCGAACGCACCGTGTTCCTCCACGGCTTGAGCAAAGGCTGGGCCATGACCGGTTTCCGCATCGGCTACGCCTGCGCGCCCGCCCCGCTGATCGAGGCGATGATGAAGATCCACCAATACGCCATCCTCTGCGCCCCGATCACGACGCAGGACGCGGCGATCGAAGCGCTCGAACACGGCGATACCGCGGTCGGGCACATGCGGGATAAATACGAACTCCGCCGAAACTATATCGTGTCCGCCCTCAACGCCATGGGCCTCCCCTGCCCGACACCCCGCGGCGCTTTCTATGTCTTTGTCGACATCCGTCCGACCGGCTTGACCAGCCGCGAATTTTCACTCCGCCTGCTCGAAGAACATAAAGTCGCGGTCGTTCCCGGCACCGCTTTCGGCCAAGACGGCGAGGGTTTCGTCCGCTGCAGCTACGCCACGTCCCTCGAGCAAATCAAAATCGCCATGGAGCGGACGGGCGTTTTCGTCGCGGGTCTGGGGCGCCGGTAGGGCGGATACTCAGCTGCCCGGGGCCGACTGCAGCATGGCGGCCAGGCGCTGGTCCGGGCTCGAGCCGAGCTCCAGGGCCTTCTCGTAATGGCGCTTGGCCAGCGCGATGGAAGGCGGTTTGGCCGTGGCATAAATGACCGCGAGGTTGAAATGGGCTTCGGCGTATTCGGGTTGGACCGTGATGGCCCGGCGCAGGGATTGCTCGGCTTTGCCGAATTGCCCGAGCTGGCTGGAGGCCACGCCGAGGTAGTTGAGGGTGATCGCATCGTCGCCCCGCGCGTCGTTGGCCCGCTCGAGGTAGCCGATGGCGTCCTCGATGCGGTTCTGCTCGATCATGACCGCACCGAGCGTGGTCAGACTGAAAGCATCGTTCGGGTCCGACTTGATAGCGCGCTCGAGAGCGAGCTGGGCGGCGGTCAGCTTGCCTTGGCGGAATTGGGCGACGCCGAGGTTGGCCAGGGCCACGACATTGGACGGCTCCAAGTCGACAAATTTCTGATAAAGGCCTTCGGCCTTGGCGAAGTCGCCCTCCACGAACGCTGCGCGTGCCTCGGCCACGATGGCCGCCGTCTCCCCGTCGCGCTCCGGCGGCGGGGCGGGAGCAACGGCGGGCGTTTCCTCCGCACCGGATGCGGCCACGGTGGGGTCGGCGGACGCGGCTTCGCCGGTGCCCGGTGCGGACTCATCGGTCTGCGGCTTGGTCATTTCGACCCGGCCCGTGAGCGTGGCGCCTTCGGTCTCGAGCAGCATGACCGGCGGGCGCTTGAGCATTTCCTGCTCGGCGGAGCTCAGCTCGAGGGTGGGTTTGGCCAGTTCGTTGATTTTGTCGTTGAGCGTGTCGGAGCGGATTTCCAGTCGCTCCATTTCTTCCTGGGCCAGGCGGTAGGCCTGCTCCCGGCGCGCCTGCTCTTTGATCTGGCGCATGATGATGCCGCGGAGGACTTCGTTCTCCTGCTGGACGAGTTTGGCCTCGGAGGTGGTGACATCGCCGAGCTTCACTGCGGCCAGCTGGCCGGTGACTTGATCGTATTCCTTGAGGAGCTGTTCGTTCACGGCCTGGAGTTTGTCGAAGCGTTCGCGGTCGTCCTGGAGCTTGGCTTGCGCCCCGGCCAATTCCTCGCGCACCTTGTCGAGGTCGGCGTTGAGCGAGGCGACGAGCGCGGTTTTTTCGGCGGCATCGCTTTCCATTCCGGAGATGCGCGAGGCCGCGTCGGCCAGTTTGACCTCGAGCTGCTTGTTCGCCTCGATCAGGTCGGCGCTTTTTTCCAGCGCGGTCTTGGCCTCGGCCGCTTCCTGCTGCGCGGTGTCGCGCGCCGCGATCAACTGGGCGCGTTCCTCCTCGAGTTCGGTGACCCGCACGGTGAGGGTCTGCACTTCGCCCCGCGCCTCTTCGGTTTCGCGGCGGGCGGTGTCGCGCTCGGACTCCAGTTCCCCGGCACGCGACTTGGCCTGCTCGGCTGCGGTGCGGGCCGCATCGATCTCGCCTTGGACACCGGCCAGTTCGGACTTGGCTTTCTCCACCTCGCCCTGGGCCGCGGATAACTGGGAAGTCAGTTCCCCGATTTGCTTGGCGCTCTCGGCCACCCGTTCGGATAGCTGGGTTTTCTCCTCACCGGCCGCGGCCAAGGTTTCTTCCAACTCCTTGGCCACCCCGCTCAGCCGGTCGAGTTCCTCCCGCGAAGCTCCGTCCGCCGCCGGGGTCTCCGGTGCGGCACCGGACTCTTCGGCGGTGCGCAAGCGCGCGGTCAAGTCGACCACCGACACTTTGGTTTTTTCCAGCTCCATGCTGAGGCTGGTCAGCTCGGCCTCGCCTTGCTGGAGGCGGGTCTGTAATTCCGCATTTCGCTCCTGCTCCATGGAAAGGCGACGCTGCAGGGTCTCGATCTCCGCGCCGGACGGCGCGGGAGCGGGAGCGGCAATCTGCGCGGGGGCAGCCGGAGGCGAGTCGTCCTCGCCGGGGGGCGCGATGGAAATGGTGGGGCCGGACGGAGCGGCCGCGCGGCGCGGACCGGTGACCGGAGGCAGGATGTCCTCGTCGACTGGTGCGGCGAGATCGGGCGGCGGCCCGAGGGTGGGCGAGGCCAGCGAACCCTCGAGGCGCAGAACCGCTTGCGAGGTCTTGCGCAGACGGAAATCGACGACCAGCGGTTGCCAGTCGGGATGCTGCGACTTGATCTGGCCGAGTTGCGCCGCCACGTAGCGGAACTTGGCGATGGCGTCATCGTTGCGCCCCTCACGCTCGAGGCGCTCGGCCCGCTGGTATTCCTGATAGGCGGCGAAAAAGGCGCCGGAGGGATCGTCTTGGGCGGACAAAGGCGCCATTCCGGCGACCAAAGTCACCAGGATCGCCACGAGACGTGCCGGATTCATCGAACCTTGAAGGATACGGAAAGACCCACGAATTGCAATATGGCTCCGCGAGGGTCCGCGGGGCGTCCCGTTGACAGGAAAACGCGCGGCAGCTAGTTTATGCAAGTCCGGCCGGATCCCCGTGCCGCCCACACCACCCATGGAGTCGCTCCTCGACAGGCATGTGCTGGTTCTCAACCGGCTGTGGCAGGCAGTCAATGTCTGCAGCGTCCGCCGCGCCTTCACCCTGCTCTACCAGGGCCACGCCAATGTGGTCTGGCGCGACGCCGAGAACAATTACCTGACCCATGACTTCGGGAGCTGGCACGATTTTTCCCAGGCCGAACCCGGGGCGGACATGGTCCAGTCCGTGCGGTTCGACATCCGGGTGCCGACCGTGGTGGTCCTCCTCTTCTTCGATCGCCTGCCGAGCAAAGAAGTGAAATTCACGCGCCAAAACATCTACGAGCGCGACAACCACACCTGCCAGTATTGCGCGCGGCGCCTCGACCGGCAGGAGCTGAATCTGGACCACGTCATGCCGCGGCAGCGCGGCGGCCAGACCAGCTGGGAGAATGTCGTTTGCTCGTGCATCCCCTGCAACACGCGCAAGGGCAACCGACTCCCGCACGAGGCCGACATGAGACTGCTCAAGGAGCCGAAACGGCCCCGCTGGCGTCCCTTCATCCACCTGACCTATTCCTCGCCGGTGCACGATACGTGGCGGCACTTCGTCGATGTGGGATGCTGGAGCGTCGAACTGGGCGATTAAGGTCTCCCTTCGCCCTTGCCAACCGGCGCGGCCGGACCTATACAAACCCATCATGAAAGTCCTCCCCGCCCTGAGCGCCGTCGCCCTTCTGGTCTCGCTGGCGCATGCCGACATCCAGCAACCGCCGTCCTCCGAGTGGGGTCCGACCCGCAAGCTCGGCCGCGGCATCGGCAACATCGCCTTCGGTATCACCGAATTGCCGACCTCCATGATGTCGGTCAACTATTTTGACGGCAACAGCGCCGCTTTCAGTTACGGGATCGTGCGCGGCGTCGGCCGCACTTTCGCGCGCCTCGGTTACGGGCTTTACGACACGCTGCTCTTTCCGTTCCCGACCTACAAGGGCACCTACGCCGCGCCCTACCGGAGCAATGTGCAGTGGATTTGGAGCGGTTACTCCGAGTTCCCGCCCGAAATGCTCTTCGAAACGCGCTACCCTTACGTGCGCAACGACCAGCAGGATCCCTGACCTCCCCGCGGTGCGGATGCCGCTACGTTGACTCGCGATGCGGCTTGTAGCCGCCGACAAATTCGCGCCGGAACGCGGCGAAAGTTCCTTCTTCCAGCGCGACGCGCGCTTTGGCCATCAGGCCGAGATAAAAGTGCAGATTGTGCAGCGTGATGAGACGCAGCCCGAGGATTTCCTCCGCCTTGACCAGGTGCCGCAGGTAAGCCCGCGCGAAGTTCGCGCAAGCGTAGCAGTCGCACCCTTCCTCGATCGGGCCCTCGTCGAAAGTGAAGCAGGCATTCTTCAGGTTGAGCGAGCCCGCCGCGGTGAACGCGGTCCCGTTGCGCGCCACCCGCGTCGGCAGCACGCAATCGAACATGTCGATGCCGCGCGCCACCATCTCGACCATCTGCGGCGGCGTGCCCAGGCCCATGGCATAGCGCGGACGGTCCGTGGGCAAATGCGGCACGGCATGCTCGACCGCGGCCATCATTTCCGGTTCGGGTTCCCCCACGCTGACCCCGCCGACTGCGTAGCCGTCCCAGCCCATGGCGACCAAAGCGCGCGCGGATTTTTCCCGCAGGTCGGCGTGGGACGAACCCTGCACGATGCCGAAGAGCAGCGGGCGGACGTCCCCGTCGTTACGTCCCGCCCACCAATCGAGACAGCGGCGCTCCCAGCCGAGGGTCAGAGCAAGGCTCCGCTCCGCCTCCTCGTGCCTGCACGGGTGCGGCGGACATTCGTCGAAAGCCATGACGATATCCGAGCCCAGGGTGTGCTGGATTTCCATCGACGTTTCCGGACCGATGAAGCATGGCGAGCCGTCGAGGTGGTTCTGGAAATGCACGCCCTCCGGCGTGATCTTGCGCAGCTTGGCCAGCGAGAAAACCTGGAATCCCCCGCTGTCGGTCAGGATCGGGCCGTTCCAACCCATGAACTTGTGCAAACCGCCGAGCTTGCGGATGACGTCCAACCCCGGCCGCACGAAAAGGTGATACGTGTTGCCGAGGATGATCTGCGCGCGCAGCTCGTGCAGTTCGCGCGGGCTGACCGCTTTGACCGTGCCCTGCGTGCCCACCGGCATGAAAACCGGCGTCTCGATCACGCCGCGCCGCGTGCGCAACCGGCCGCGACGCGCGGCGGAAGAAGGATCCGCAGCTAGAACTTCGAATGTGCCGCTCACCCCGGAATCTCCCATACCGTTCGGCCACCGACGATCGTCCGCACCGCCCTCCCCCGCAGCGGCCAGCCGTGAAACGGCGTGTTCCGCCCCTTCGAGGCAAACTGTTCCTTGTCCACCACCCACGCGCGGTCCGGATCGAGCAGGGTGACATCGCCCGGCGCGCCCGGAGCCAGCGTCCCGCGGTCCAGCCCGAGCAGGCGCGCCGGATTCACGGTCAGCATGGAGACCAACCGCGGCAAATCGACGACCCTTTGCCGGTGGAGGAGGATCTGGCAAAAAATCCCCACGGCGGTTTCCAGTCCGACGATCCCGAACGGCGCGGCGGCGAATTCCACCTCCTTCTCGTAAACGGCATGCGGGGCGTGGTCGGTGGCCAAGATGTCAATCGTGCCGTCCGCGATCCCCCCGAGTAATGCCTCGATGTCGCCCTGCTCGCGGAGCGGCGGGTTCATCTTGGCATTGGTGTCATAGCCCTGCAGCACCTCGTCGGTCAGGGCAAGGTGATGCGGACAGACCTCGCCGCTCAAGGCGATCCCGCGCTCCTTGGCTTCGCGCAAGAGGTCCACGCTGCCGGCCGAGGAAAGATGCTGGCAGTGGATCTTCGTGCCGGTGGCCGCTGCGAGCATGGCATTGCGCGCCACCATGATTTCCTCCGCCATGCGCGGCCATCCGGGCAGACCGAGCACGGTGCTCCAGAAGCCCTCGTGCATGGCCGCCTCGGGTCCGGCCAGCGACGCATCCTGGCAATGGTCGAGCACCGGCAGACCGAACATGCCGGCATACTCCGCGGCGCGCCGCATGACCTCGTGGCTCTGCACGCAACGTCCGTCGTCGGTCACCGCGACAATTCCCGCCGCGGCCATGGCCCCGATCGGCGCGAGTTGCCCGCCCTCGGAACCGACGGTGATGGCGCCGGTGGTGAAAACATTGACCACGCCGGTCTCGGCGGCGCGTTCTTCCATCCACGCGATGATGCCCGGATGATCGGCCACCGGGTTGGTGTTCGGCATGGCCACCACGCTGGTGAAACCGCCGGCCGCGGCGGCGCGCGTCCCGGTCGCGATGGTCTCCTTGGCCCCTTGGCCCGGCTCGCGCAGGTGCACGTGCATGTCGATGAACCCCGGACAGACTACCAAACCGTGCGCGTCGACCTCGGCGGCGCCCGGCGCCGGGGTGGCGGCGAATTTTCCGTCCGCGATGAAAACGTCGGCCCTCTCGTCGCGTCCGGCCGACGGATCGATGACCCGTCCCCCGCGGATATTGACCGAAAGGCTCATGCTTTCTCCTTCGGCGGCACCGAGCCGCACAGGTAGAGCACGGCCATGCGCACGGCCAGCCCGTTGGTCACCTGGTCGAGAATCACGCTGTGCGGACCGTCGGCCACCGAGCCGTCCAGTTCGACCCCGCGGTGGATCGGCCCGGGATGCATGACCAGGGCCTCCGGCTTGAGACGCCCCGCGCGCGCGGCATTCAGACCGAAGAGCGCGGCATACTCGCCGGTGCCCGGGAAGAACCCGGCCTGCTGCCGTTCGTGCTGGATGCGCAGCAGATTGATCACGTCGAGGTCGCCGAGGACATCGTCGAGGGAATGCGAAATGACCGCGCCGAGCCGTTCGAATTCCCGCGGCACGAGCGTGGGCGGGCCGATGAGCGTGACCCGGGCGCCGAGTTTGACCAGCGCCTGGAGGTTCGAGCGGGCCACCCGGCTGAAGCGGATGTCGCCGACGATGCCGACTTTGACGCCCGCGACGCGGCCGAGGCGTTCGCGGATGGTGAAAACGTCGAGCAGACCCTGCGTCGGGTGCTCGTGCGAGCCGTCTCCGGCGTTGATCACGCCCGCGCGCAAGCGTCCCGCGAGAAAATGCGGGGCGCCGGCGGCGGAGTGGCGCAGGACGATGAGATCGGCGGCCAGCGCCTCGAGATTTTTCGCGGTGTCCATGAGACTTTCCCCCTTGGAGAGACTCGAGGTCTGGGCCGCGATGTTGACCACGTCGGCGCTGAGACGCACGCCGGCCAATTCGAACGAGGTGCGCGTGCGGGTGCTCGCCTCGACGAAAAGATTGACCATGGTCTTGCCGCGCAAGCTCGGCACTTTTTTCAGGCGGCGCCGGCCCACGTCTTTGAATTCCGCAGCGGTGTCGAGAACGAAGCTGATTTCCTCCGCGGAGAGGTCGGACAGCGCCACGAGGTCTTTGCGCGTCCACTTCATGATTCGTAGACGCCCTCCGCACCGTCATCGGTCTCGGCCAGACGCACGCGCACGCGGCGGCCGGACGCGACCGGGAGGTTGATCCCGGTGAAGTCTGGGCGGACCGGAAGTTCGCGGCCGCCGCGGTCGACGAGCACCGCGTAAAGAATGCGGCGCGGACGTCCGAAGGCGAGCACGGCCTCGATCGCCGCCCGCGCCGTGCGTCCGGTGTGCTGCACATCGTCGACCAGGATCACGTCCCAGTGGTCGATATCCATGGGCAGATCGGTGCCTTGCAAGGCGGAAACCCCTTCGCGCAAACCGAGGTCGTCGCGATACATCGAAATATCGACCGCGCCCCGGCGGCAAGCCACCCCGCGCCGTTCCAACCGGGTGGCGAGGCGGGCAGCCAGACTGACTCCCCGCGTCGGGATGCCCGCCAGGAAAACCGGACCCGCGCCGCCGAGGGCCGCCGCGATCTCGTCGGCCAGACGTCCGATGGCTGCTTCCAAAGCGACGCGGTCGGCCAGTTCGCGATCGGTTCCGGGGCGGATCATGGTGCGGCATCCTGCCACAGGCGCAGCAAGGGCGCCAGCAACACAGTCTTCAATGCGCGCCGACCGTCGCCCGCGCCCGGTTGCCCAGGCCACGGCTCTGGCGCCATCCGCCGCGGTGGCGCAGCACCCATTCCAGCAGGGCCTTCTCGAAGCCGATATCGTGACCGACCTTCTCGCTCTCGATCCACTTGTGACGCAGGATCTCCTCACGCTCGGCGAGAAACTCGCGGTAAAGCGTAGAGTTACGAACGAGGGAAGCTCCCTCGTCGTGGGACGAGATCATGGCGGAAATATAGCCATGATCAACCGGTCCGGTCAAGTTCGGCCGGCGGAAGAGACGGCAACAAATATCAGCCGACGGTCGGGATCACGCCCGGACTGCCGGGGCGGACGCGCCCTCCAACTCTTCCCGCAAGGACCGCGCGATCTTCATGAATTCGCGTCCGACCGGACTGTCCTGCGCACGGGCCACCACCGGCATGCCGGTGTCCCCCGCTTCGCGGGTGGCCATGTCGATCGGCACCTCGCCGAGGAGCGGCACGCCGAGGCGGCCGGCTTCGCGCCGCCCGCCGCCGGAACCGAAAATGTCATAACGCACGCCGTCGGAAGGGCAGACGAAGTGGCTCATGTTTTCGACGATCCCGAGCACTCGCACGTTGGTTTTGTGGAACATGGCAACCGCTTTGCGCGCGTCGATCAGCGCGACTTCCTGCGGCGTGGTCACTACCACTGCGCCGGCCAAAGCCACGGTCTGGACCACGGTGAGCTGGATGTCGCCCGTGCCGGGAGGCAGGTCGAGGATCAGGTAGTCGAGAACGCCCCAGTCGACCTGACGCAAAAACTGCTGCGTGTAGCGCGTGACCATCGGCCCGCGCAGGATGGCCGGCGTGTCCGGGTCGGTGAGGAAACCCATCGACATCAGTTTCAGCCCGTAGCGCTCGACCGGAACGATGCGGTTGTCCTCCGTCGCCGCCGGCTGTTCGGTCGTGCCGAACATCAGGGCGATGCTTGGCCCGTAGAGATCGCAATCGCAGAGGCCGGTGCGGGCGCCGCCCAGGCTCAAGGCCTGGGCGAGGTTGGAAGCGACCGTGCTCTTGCCCACCCCGCCCTTGCCGCTGGCCACGGCGACCACATGGCGCACGCCCTCGATATTCGTCGCCCCCGGCGAGGCGGCGGCGGGCGGCTTTTTCAAATCGACGAGCACATGCGGGGTGCGCACCCCGGGCACCGCCGCGAGGGCTTCCATGCATCCGCGGTGGATCTGCTGCGCGACCTTGGGGTCTTCCACCGCGAGCGAAAGCTTGACGAAAACCTCGTCGCCCCGCACCTCCGCCGATTCGACGAGGCCGAAGGACACGATGTCGCGGCTGAAGCCGGGATACTTCACCGCGCGCAGGGCCTCGCGCACCGTTTCTTCGTTCAGGTTTCCCATGGACGAGATAGTGTCATTGCCTCGCGCGCGGCTCAAAAGGATTTTCGCAGATGACTGGGCAGAATTCCGAGCGCCTCGCGGTATTTGGCCACCGTGCGGCGCGCCACGGCGAGACCGTCGGCCCCGAGTTGCCCGACAATCTGCTGGTCGCTCATCGGCTTGTGTGGGTCCTCGCCGCGGACCAGCGCGGCGATGGCGTCTTTCACGCTCGTGCTGCTGATCTCGGCCCCGTCGGCCGCACGGTAGCCGGTGGTGAAAAAGAATTTCATTTCGAAAGCGCCCTGCGGCGTGGCCACCGTCTTGCCGGCGATGGCGCGGCTCACCGTGGTTTCGTGCACGCCGACCGCCTCGGCCACCTGCGCCATGGTCAGCGGCACGAGTGCGGCCACGCCCTGGTCGAGGAAGGCCCGCTGCCGCGCGGCGATCTCGCGGGCGATGGCCAGGATGGTCTGCTGGCGCTGGCAGATGCTTTTGATGAGGAATTTTCCCCCGCGGATTTTGTCCCGCAGGTAATGGCGGACATCCGTCTGCCCGGCGGCCGTGCCGAGCAGATCGCGGTAGGCACGGCTGATGCGCAACTGCGGGACGCTGTCGCGCACCAGGGAGACCACGAATTCGTCGCCCACCCTCTCGATGATCACGTCGGGCGCCAGAACCGGCGCGGCTTCCCCGGCGAAGGCGCGGCCCGGCTTGGGGTTGAGCACGGCAATGGCCGCGCCGGCCTCGCGCACGGTGTCTTGCCCGACCCGCAGGGCGGAAGCGATCTCGGCGAATTTCTTGCGTCCGAGCAAATCGAGGTGCTTCTCCGCGATCCTCGCCGCCGCGCTTTGCCCCTCGCCGCGGCGCGCCAGTTGCAGGAGGAGACATTCGGGCAAATCGCGCGCACCCACCCCGGGCGGATCGAGCGTTTGCAACAGGTGCAGCATCTCGATGACTTCCGCGGTCTCCGCCCCCGCCTCGTCGGCCACTTCCTCCGGCGTGGCCGCAAGGTATCCATCCTCGTCGAGATTGCCGACGAGCAAAGACGCGATGCGACGTTGCACGGGATCGAGGGCCAGGCGCCCGAGTTGCTTTTCCAGATGATCGGCCAGCGTTTCGGGCCGGGAGACACCCTCGAGAAAGTGCAACCGCCGCGCCTCGGCGTCCGCATCGCCACGCTGCGCCCCCTCGCCCGAGAACGCCCCCCAATCTTCCTCCAAACGGCGCAACTCTTCGGCTGCCTCAGAATCGTCGTCCGTCTCCCCGTCGGTTTCCGCCGACACTTCCTCTTCCGGCATCTCTTCCTCCAGCACGGGGTTGCACTCCAATTCGTGGCGCACCATCTGTTGCAACTCGAGGGCGGTGGCCTGCAGAATTTCCAGACTCTGCCGCATCTGGGGCGACAGCATCTGCTGCTGCCCCAGCTGCGCACTCTGGTGGAGACCGGACATGGGCACTACCACGCCCGTCTCGCCTCACTACTGCAAGCAATTTTCGCGCCAAAATTCAGGCAGCAGCGAACAAATCTTGACCCAAAGTGGGAGTAATGTCCTGCCCCAGCGAGGAGGTCCGCCCCGCGCGCCAGTGCAGTGCCGCCACGTAAGCGATCATCGCCGCGTTGTCCGCGCAGAGCCACGGCTCGGCGAAGCGCACTTCGAGGCCGCAGTGCGCGGCTTCCGCGGCCAGCCGTTCCCGCAGGCGCGAGTTCCCCCCCACCCCGCCGCTCACCGCGACCAGTTTGCGCCGCCTGGCTTGCGCCGCGCGCACGGTCTTCCCGACCAGCACGTCGACCACCGCTTCCTGAAATCCCGCGCAAAGATCGGCCCGGTCGGCAGGCGCGGTCTGGGGCAAAAGATAACGCACCGCCGTCTTCAATCCGCTGAAGCTGAAGTTGTGATCGCCCGAGCACTGCATGCTGCGCGGCAAGGCGAAGCGTTCGGCGCATCCGCCGCGCGCCGCGGCTTCGATCTCGGGTCCGCCCGGATAAGCAAGTCCGAGCAACTTCGCCACCTTGTCGAAAGCTTCCCCCGCCGCGTCGTCGAGCGTGCGCCCGAGCAGATGGTAATGCCCCGCCGACTCCACATCGACCAGCAGGGTGTGGCCGCCGCTGACCACCAACCCGATGCACGGGGGCACTTCTTCGCCGCCGAAAAACGGCGAGAGCAAATGACCTTCCACGTGATTGACGGCGAGAAACGGTTTGTCCGCGGCCAGGGCCAGACCCTTGGCCGCCGACGCGCCGACCAGCAGCGCGCTGGCCAATCCGGGCCCCGTTGTCCCGGCAAAAGCCCCGATCCGGGACAACTCCACGCCCGCTTCCTCCAGCGCTTGCCCGACCACGCCGCGCACCCGGGCCAAGTGGTTGCGCGAAGCGACTTCCGGCACCACGCCGCCATAAGCCGCGTGCAACTCGGCCTGCGAAGCGATCACGCTCGAGCGCAGGCGGGTGACACCTTCGATCACCGCGACCGCGGTCTCGTCGCAGGACGTCTCGAGCGCAAGGATCAGCGGCGCGCTCAACCTTCACCGGACGGCTGACCCGCCCCCTCCTTGGCATGGAGCAAAACCCCGCGCAAAGCGTCCACGGCCCGCCGCAAGGGCACATCGTCGACCGGTTCGAGTTCCTCGCGCTCGGTTCCGGCCGGCAGATCATCCTGCCGCCGCAAGGCGAGCAAGCGCGCCTCGTCCGCGGACGACATCGGCGCGCTCACGTGCGGGGCGACGCCTTTCTCGTGGATCGGCTGGCGACCGGGCGTGAAATATTCGGCCGTGGTCAAACGCACCGCGGAACCGTCCGGCAAAGACACCACGCTCTGGACCGAACCCTTGCCGAAAGTCGTTTCGCCGACGAGCAAGGCGCGGCCCGAATCCTTGAGTGCGCCCGCCACGATCTCGGCACCGCTGGCGCTCGAGCCGTTGACCAGGACGGCCACGGGGTAGCTGCGCGGACGCCGCCCCTGGCCGGGCGCGGTGTAGCGCCGCGCTGCGGCGGCCGAGCGCCCCTCGGTGTAGGCGACGAGCGCGCCACCCGGCAGGAATTCCCCGGCCACCTCGACCGCACTGCCGAGCAAACCGCCAGGATTGAAACGCAGGTCGATGACGAGCGCTTCCATGTCCTGCTTTTCCAGTTCGCCCAGTGCGCGGGCGAACTCGCGTCCGGTCGGCTCGCTGAACTGCGTGACCCGCACGTAACCGATACGCGGACCCCCGCCCTCGAGGATCTTCGCGCCGCGCACGCTGGGCACCTTGATCACCTCGCGTTCGAGCTGGTATTTCAACGGATCCGCCTCGCCGGCGCGCGCCACCGCCAATTCCACGCTGGTGCCGGCTTCGCCGCGGAGTTTTTCGACCGCGTCGCGCAGAGACATTTGCTCGGCCGACCGGCCGTCGATTTCGAGCAGGATATCCCCGGGCAGGAGACCGGCCCGGAAGCCGGGCGTCCCCTCCATCGGTGCCACGATGACCAGACGATCCTCCTTGCGCGTCACCACCACGCCGAGTCCCCCGAACTCGCTGCGCGTGTCTTCCTGCATGCCCTTGAAATCCTTGGGATCCATGAAATCGCTGTGCGGATCCAGTTCCTCGAACATGCCGCGCAGCGCGCTGTAAACGAGTTCCTCGTAACCCGTCTTGTCCTCATCGACATAATCCTGCCGGATCAACTCGACGGCGCGGGCCAGCGTCTTCATCTCCTTGTAGGGCGAAACGTCCTCGTCCGTCTGCGCCGCGGCCGTGCCGGGCAAAGCGGCGGCCAGCACGGTGAGCATGAACCAGCGAAGCATGGACCCTTCACTAACACGGCTGCCCCGCGGCGGCAAACCGCCCGCGTTCCTGCTGTCCCCGGCCCGCCCGCGTCCCGTAGGATCCGACGCATGGTCCGTCCCAGCAGCACACCCCGGCCGGCCGGCCTCGCCCTCGGGTCCAATCTCGGGGAACGGGCGGCGCACCTGCGCGCCGCGCGCGATTTCCTCGCCACGCTGCACGAGGGGGAGGATCCGCCGGCGGTGTCCCCCGTTTACGAAACCGATCCGGTGGACTGCCCGCCCGGTTCGGCTGCCTTCCTCAATGCGGTCCTCGAGATCGACACGTCCCGCAGGCCGGAGGAACTGCTCGGACTGCTCGGAGAATTCGAGCGCCGGCTCGGCCGCTCCGCCCAGCGGGAACGCAACGCTCCACGACCCGTCGACATCGACATTCTCTACGTGGGCGACCGGCGGATCGAGAGCCCCGAACTCGTCGTGCCGCACCCGCGGCTGGCCGCCCGCCGCTTCGTGCTCCAACCGCTCGCCGATATCCGTCCCGGATTGGTTTTGCCCGGACACCGCTGCACCGTCGCCGCCCTGCTCGCCGCGTTACCGGCCAACCCGGCAGTGCGACGGGCGCCGTCCGTGTGGTGACAACCGGGCTTGCCGCCCGCGCCGATCGGCGCGAGATTCGACCTTCCGTCCGCATGAACGATATCGTCACCCGTTTCCGGGAGCTCAAAGGCAACGGGCGCAAAATCGCGGCGCTCACCGCTTACGATTACCCGACGGCGCGTCTGCTCGATGAAGCCGGAATCGACCTCATTCTGGTCGGCGATTCGCTCGGCATGGTCGTGCTCGGTTATCCCGACACGACCTCCGTGACGCTCGACGACATGGTGCGCCATACCGGCGCGGTGGCCCGCGGGGCGGGGAACACGCTGGTGGTGACCGATCTGCCCATCGGCACCTACCGCACGCCTGCCGATGCCGTGGCCAACGCGCAACGCCTGGTCGAAGCCGGCGCGCAAGCGGTCAAATTGGAAGGCGGGGCGGAGGTCGCCCCGCAGATCCGCGCGCTCACCGCGGCCGGCATTCCCGTGCTGGCGCACATCGGCATGCTGCCGCAGCACATCCGCGAGGAAGGCGGATACAAAGTGAAAGGACGCACCGCGGAGGAAGCCGACGCGATCCGGCGCGATGCCGACGCGGTGCAGGACGCCGGCGCCTTCGCCGTGGTCATGGAAATCATCATCCACGGCCTGGCCGCCGAAATCAGCCCGGCGCTGCGCATCCCCACGATCGGGATCGGGAGCGGCGACGGCTGCGACGGACAGATCCTCGTCCTGCACGACCTGGTCGGACTTTTCCCGTGGTTCCGTCCGAAATTCGCCGTGCCCCGGGCCGAACTGGCCGCTCCCCTCGCGCAGGCCGTGCGGGAATATGCCGCGGCGGTGCGCGGCGGCGGGCACTGACGCCCGTTTATTCCTCGCCGCCGGGCGGACGCTCGAACGCGGCGTTTTCGAAACGGGTGTATTCCTTGATGAAAGTCAGCGGGACTTCGCCGATCGGGCCGTTGCGCTGCTTGGCGATGATCAGTTCGGCTTTGCCGGCCAGGTCGGACTTCGCATCTTCGTCTTCCTCGTAGACTTCGGGGCGGACAAGGAGCGCGACGAGGTCGGCGTCCTGCTCGAGCGACCCGGATTCGCGCAGGTCCGACATGCGCGGCTTGCCCCCGCCGCGTTGCTCGGGCTGGCGGTTGAGCTGGGCGAGGACGATGATGGGGATCTCGAGTTCCTTGGCCAGGCCTTTGATCCCGGCGGAAATCTCCGAGATTTCGATCTGCCGGTTCTCCTGCCCGCGGCGCGAGGTCGAGCGGCAGAGCTGGAGGTAATCGATGGCGATCAGCTCGATACGGTGACGGTCGCGCATCCGCCGGGCTTTGGCGCGCAACTCGAGGATGGTCAGACCGGGCGTGTCATCGATGAAGATCTTGCTCTCGCTCAAAGCGGCGGCGGCGTCGTTGAGCTTGCCGTGTTCCGCGCGGGCCAGCATGCCGGAGCGGATTTTCTTCATGTTGACCCGGGCCCGCGAGCAGAGCATGCGCTGCACGAGCTGCTGTGTGCTCATTTCGAGACTGAAGACCCCGACGGGTTTGGGCTCCTCGAGGTTGAGCGCGACGTGCTCGACGATGTTCATGGCCAGGGCGGTTTTGCCCATGGAGGGACGCGCCGCGAAAATGATCATTTCACCGGGATGCAATCCGTCGGTCATCTGGTCGAAGACACTGAATCCAGTGGCCAGACCGCTGATGCGTCCGCGCTGCTGGTACATTTTCTCGATGTTTTCCAGCGCGGTGAAGACCTCGTCGCGCATGTCGGGGGCGCTTTTGCGGAAGCGCGTCTCGCCGATGGTGAAAATCTCGCGCTCCACGTCGTCGAGAAGCTGCGGCACGTCGCCCTGCTCCTCGTAGCAGCGGGCGGCCGAGCCCGTGCAGGCGGTGATCATGCGGCGCAGGAGGGATTTCTCGAGGACGATGTCGAGGTAGTGCGGGGCATTGGCCGCGGTGGGCACGTAGCCGAACAGATCGGTCACCGCACCCGGACCGCCGACCGAATCGAGCAGGTTCAGGTCGCGCAGGCGGTTGGTCAGGGTTATGACATCGACCTGCTGGTTTCCCGACCACATCTCGACGAGAATGCGGTAGATTGTCCCGTGCGCGGGGGAATAGAACGCTTCTTCCGTGATCTGCTCGGCACAGTCGTTAAGCACCTCGCGGGGCGCGAGCAGGATGGAACCGAGCAGGCCTTTCTCCGCCTCGACATTCTGGGGAAGCGGACGGTGCGCATCGGCGGCTGTGGACGCCTGGGGCGCGGCGTGGCCGTTGCGGCGGGGACCATTGCCGCGGCGCGCGGGGGCAGCTGTGAGATCAACCGGAGGAACCATGAGGCACACCATAGTGCGTCCGCCGGACGGGTCCGGTCAAACGCGGACGGGTGCGGCGTCGCGAAATAAAAAGCCGCCCACATGGGCGGCCCCGCGAACAACTTGTGAACAAGTTCAGCCTTCCGCTCCGCCCGCGCCTTCATGGCCGGCGGCGCGGCGCGCCCGCGGTCTGACTTCACCCTCCGCGTCGCCATCGACGGCGGACTTGGGATTCTTGGACGTGACCGTGAGTTTGAGCGTGGCGTGGACATCCGGATGGATGCGCAAGTCGACGGTGAAATCGCCGGTTTCCTTGATCGGACGCTCCAGCACGATGGCGTGACGGTCGATTTCTTTGCCGCTGTCGGCTTTGACACGGTCCGCGATATCTTTCGCCGTGATCGCGCCGAAGGCCTTGCCGCTTTCGCCGGTTTCGAGGACGAACGCGAGCTTGAGCTTGCCGAGCTTCTTGGCCACTTCGTTCGCTTCGTTCAGTTCGCGGGCCTCGCGTTCGGCCCGGCGGGTCTTCAAGGAATTGGTCATGCGCAGCGCGGCGGGCGTGACTTCATGGGCCATGCCGCGGGGGATGAGGAAATTGCGCGCGTAGCCGCGGCGGACTTTGACGACATCAGCCTCGGCTCCGAGGCTGGGGATGGACGTGGTCAGGATGACTTCGGTTTGGGACATAGGACAGAAACGATTTGAAACGAAAAAGAATGATGAAACAGATGCCGGGAGGGTGTCAATCCCGATCAGCCATCCGCCACCCGCACGGGCGTGAACAACTCGCGTTGGAGCCGTCCGGTCAGGTCGGCGGACCGATCCAGAGGGGCCAACGGACCGCAGTCATCGAGCCAGTCCAGTCGCAGATCCGGGCGGCCGACCACCCCATCGGGTGGGTCGACCGCGTGGCGCCCGGGCCACCAGACTGTGACCGGCACGCAGACCTCGTCCAAGCGGGGAAGGGGTCCCGCCTGCAAGCGGCCGGAAAGAATCCGCAGCACGGCCCATGCGGCGCCATACTGCCGGGCGAAGGAGGCGAAGACGGAGACCGCCTCGGACAAATCAAGTTCTTTCCCCTCGCTGCGCCGGCCGGCCAGCCAGCGGGCCAGACTTTCCGGGGCGGAGAGAAAGCGGCGGTAAAGCCAACGGCGTCCCGCCTCGGTCCAGACCGCCGCCCGCACGGCGCGCGGGGCGCGGTCGGCCAGCCAATCACCCGTGCCCGCGGGGTGAAAAAGAATCAAGCGGGCGGCGAATTCCGGGTGCAGGGCCGCCGTGAGGCAGGCCAAGGCGGAGCCCAAACCCGAGGCCACGACCACCGGACGCCGCCCCCCGCAAGTGGCACGGCAGAATTCGTGAAGACTCTGCGCGTAATCTTCGGCCCGCAGCACACGGTCGGGGCGTTCGCTTTCGCCGAAGCCGATCCAATCCGGCGCCAGCACGCGGTGCGTGGCGGTGAAGGCCGGATAAATTTTCGACCATTCGTAGGACGCCGCACCGGGAAAAAGGTCGTGGAGAAAAACCAACGGACCGCCTTCGCCGCTGGCATGGTAGACAACTTGGCCGCGCGTTGTGCGTTGCACGCGCCGCGCGAAGACCGCCGGGGAAATGATATCCGGCAAGGAAGGTTGCGGCAGCGGGCGCAGGCGCAGGCGCAAGGCCACCACGGCGGCGCCGAGCAAGCTCGCACCGAGACCCATGCCCAGTCCTTTTCTCCAGAATGCTGCCATAACCAGCGCAAACTTAGCCTCCGGCCGCCTTGTTTGACAATGCGGCGGCGCTTGCCGGCGGGGCACGGACGCCGCACGATGAAGGCCTCGCCATGCCGAAACGCTACCGCCCGAACGTGGCCGCCATCATCCGGCGCCCCGACGGTTGCCTGCTCCTCGGGCAGCGCTCCGACTTTCCCGACAGCTGGCAATTTCCCCAGGGAGGGATCGATCCCGGCGAAACCCCGGAGCAGGCGGTGCGCCGCGAGGTGGAGGAAGAAGTGGGCCTGCCTGCGGATCTTTATGACTTGGGGGAACGCCGCGGCCCCTACCGCTACGATTTTCCGTCCGGTCCGGACCGGCGCGGTTACCACGGGCAGGAACAATGGTATTTCTGCTGCGATCTGCACGGACCGGAGGAACCCGCGATCGACTTGGCGCGCACCTGCGGGGAATTCGCCGGGGTGCGCTGGGTGGCCATCCGCGACTTCCCCCTCACCTCTGTGCCGCCGATGAAACAGGAGGTTTACCGGGCGGTTTTGCGGGATTTCCTCGGACGGACGGAGGATTGGCCTTGACGGGCGAAATTGCTCCGATAGGGTCTAGGTCATTCATGTTGAGCTTCGGATCACTAGCCGTTGTGGTGACGACCCTTTTGGCAACCATATGGTGGGTCTCGCGCGGGGAGGAACGAGGTTCAGGCTCCTGAGAGACCCCCGGAAAGCTTTATGCCAATTCCCAGCAAAGCCGTACCACTGGCCAAGTTCCGTTGGAACCTGGCCGGCCTGCCCGCCGACATCGCGGAGACCCCCAAGCCGTTCACCCTGCGCACCGCGGGCGACGAGGAGATCGAGGAAGCGGTGCGCGTGATCAAATCGAGCTACGACCTCGACCCCGATTGGAGCGGTTGCGACAAACACGTCGAGCAAACCGTCATCCCGGGAGCCAGAAAGGCTCTGGCCGGAGCAGGCGAATGCCTGTTCGTTCTCCATGGCAACCGCGTCATTGCCGCCTCGGTGATCAATCCCGAGCCCGGCGAGGGCGAAGTTCATCTGGTCAGCGGCCCCTGCGTCCTCGTCGAATACCGCAACCGCGGGATCGGTGGCAGCTTGCTCGGTGCGACCCTCGATGCCTTGCGCGCCCGCGGGTTGAGCGAGGCCCTCGGACGGACGCGACCCAACGGCCCTTCGGCCAAATTCCTCTGCGGCAAATTCGGCGGCCAACCGGTGGCTGCACCTCCCGCCCCGGCCACCGCGGGGTCCGAGGACGCGGTCGCCGCCTGAATTCCCGCTTGCCCCGGCGGCGCCCCCGTGCTGATTTGCCGGGACTCCGATGTTCGAACTTCTCTTTGTCGTCGCCCTGGTCTCGTGGGCCGTGATCAGCGTCCTGCAATACCTGGCCGCCTTGCCGGCCGCCCCCACCCTGCTCGCCGCCGCACTTGTTGTCCCGGTGCTGGCCTTCCTTCGCACGCGCCTGATCGCACGGCAGCGGAAGATCGAGTCCGTGCGACGCGGAAACAGGCCGCCGCTGCCGCCGGAAAGATTCTACTGGCCGGCCACGCGGCGCTGGCTCGGGCGCCGGACGATCCTCGCCGGATGTATCGCGGCCGCAGCGTGGCCCCTCGCCATCATCCGGCCGGTCCAAGCGAAGTTCGAGGTCACTGCTCTGGCCGATTGGGGGACCGCGGTCCTCGCCATCACCGCACTGGCCGAAGCAGCGGCCGCGCTCTGGCTTTATGTCACAACCTCGCAGCACTTCAACCGTCAGACCCCGGGCCTCGTCGGTTGGCTCCGCCGTGCGCTCTACCGTTTGTCCGACAACCACGAGTTCCTCGCCGAGGAACCCCTGCCGCGGGAGAAGCGTGCCCGCGAAGCGGTTTACTGACCGAGCGGAGGCACCGCACGCACCGTCACCGATGCGGTGTCCAAACCGAGCGCGCTCCCCGCGACCTCGAGGAAGCGGTCCGGCGGATCGGTGAAGCCCAGTTGCAGTGATCCGGCTGCCGTCTCCGGTGCGGCCAGGCCGCGGGCGGACAAAAACCGCGCCACCACCGCGGCGCAATTGGCCGCGGAGTCGACGAGACCGATCGAGGGCCCGACCGCACGCGCGAGGGCCGGGGCGAGCAGCGGATAGTGCGTGCAGCCGAGGACCAAGGTGTCCACGTCGGTCCGGCGCAAAGGTGCGAGATAACGCTCCAAGACAGCTTCGGTCACCGGATCATCCAGCAATCCCTCTTCGATCAGCGGCACGAGCAATGGACAGGCCATGCTTGTCACCCGGATGTCCGGACGCGCCGCGCGCAACCCCTGCTCGTAGGCACCGCTGCCAATGGTGGCTTTGGTCCCGATCACGGCGACATGCCCGCTGCGGGTCGCCTCGAGGGCCGCGGCCACGCCGGGAGCAATGACTCCCTCGACCGGCACGGGGAGTTTTTCCCGCAGGCCCGGCAAGGCCAATGCGGTCGCGCTATTGCAGGCCACCACCAGCATTTTCGCCCCCCCGGCCACGAGCATCTGCGCGATTTCCGCGCTGTAACGTTCGATTGTCTCCCGCGATTTCCCGCCGTAGGGAACGCGCGCCGTGTCGCCGAGGTAAACAATGTTTTCCGCGGGCAGCACGCGCCGCAAGGCGCTGACCACGGTCAAACCGCCGATGCCCGAGTCGAAAACCGCGACCGGCGCCGCCCACCTTGCCTCCGGACGGGACATCAAAAACCCGCGTTCCCGCCGTCCCCGCTGCCCTGCTGCTGGCTACCGAGCACGTCGAAAGCCAGCGGCAGATTGACCTGCGGAGCGTCCTTGAGGGTCAGCATGAGCAGGAATCCCACCCCGACTTCGCCGCCGGAACTGTTGTTGAACGTGGCGCGGTTGTCGGTGACCAGCAGGCCGGCGGAAACCAGCCAGGAACTCAGGTCGCGGTGGACCATGTAGCGCTGGACCTCCCACGTTTCCCACGTGAAGTCGTAGCGTGACGAGGCGCTGACCGCCCAGTTGTCGTTGACCCGCCAGTAGCCGCCGGCCGTGGCCTGGCTGTCATCCTGGAAGTAGGGGTTATCGTCGATGTAGCGCTGCGAGACAAAGAAAGATACCTCGGGCACCGGTTGCCAGCGGACGTAGCTGTTCGCGTCGGTGAAACTGCCGTCGCCATCCGAAATCGGGATCTGCGAGGAGAGGCCGACCGTGAACCACGGCACCGGGGAGAATGCGAAGTTGTTGTAGAAATTGGAAACCGTCCCCGGATCGTCGAGGTAAGGGTTGTCGAAGTTGACGTCGACGAAGGAATCCCACGAGAACCAGGTGAACGTGTCGTTGTCGCGGCGCGTCAGCAGGCGGTTGCGCACGCCGAGGCGCAGGATGTTGGAGGAATCGATGCTGTCGATGGCGCTGAATTGCGGGAAGTCGAGCGAAGGCAGGATGGTCGAGGGCACCAGGCGGTCGAACTGCAGGATTTCGTCGGCCGAAAGCCCGGCATTCTCCACAAAGGCGTAGTTGGCGAAGGGCTGGAGGACATGCATCAAGCCGTCCAAACCCCAGAACGTCGACTGGATCTGTTCGTAGCGCGCGGAGAGTTTGAAGGACGTCTCCAGCCCGGCATTGATGATCGGCCGGAAGGTCCCCGCGCCGTAATCGCCGGTCAGGCCGACGAAGTCCGGCGATTGCTCGTCCGAATTGCCGGTCTGGCTGTAGTAGGTGCCGCGGAAACCTAGACGGGGCGTGAGGGAAAGCCAGCCGAAGTAAGTGCGCGGGTAGGAAATCTGGTGGAAGGTGTCGAAACGCACGGCGTTGTAATTCTGCAGGCCAGTGGTGTCCTCGAGCGAGTCGGCGGTGTAGACCGCTTCCTGCAACTGCGTGATGTATTCGGGCTGGGCCCCGGAGGGGTAGTTGCGCTGCAGGTAACCAAGGCGCGTCTGGCCGTCATAGAAAACCGGCAAGCCGAAGAGCGGCTGCTGCTTGGCCGTCCAGGTGAACTCGGGCAGGCGTGACGTGACTTCCTGCCACGCGTTCATCTGCCAGCGGGCCATGATGTTGAACTGGAAATTTTCGGTCAGCCAGTTGCCGGAAACATTGCTGTCCGGCTGGGGGTCATCGACGAACTCGGCCGGGAAGTAATCCTGCAGGAAATACTGGTCGCTGATGCTCGTGATGTCGGCCGTGGCGTAGACTTCTTCGGTCACGACCAGGCGGTTCTGGAAGGAGACGATCCAGCGGTCGCTGTCGGGCTCCTCCGTGCGCTCGAAAGCGGTGTCATTCTCCCCGGGATTGGTGTCGTCCGCGTAGTATGCGCGGAAGTTGGCCTCGCTCTTGTCGCCCGGACCGTAAACGGAATCCAAGTCGATGCCGACCCCGACACCGCGCTCCGTGCGGTAGTCAAAACGGACCTCCGCGTCAGTGTCCTTGGTCAGCTCGAACCGGTAACCGAGGAGGAGGAACCCGCCCCACGTGTTGTTGTAGCCCGGGCGGATGCTCCAGCCGGTTTCACCGAGCGGCGCGTAGAGATAGGGAAACCAGAAAATCGGGGTCTCGCCCACGTAAAGAGTGGCATTGGTCAGGACGACACGATCATCCGGATAGACCCGAGCGCCCTTGGCCTTCACGTGGTAGTCCGGCTCGGAACTGTCGCTGGTCGTCAGCTTCAAGGAACGGGCCCGGAACTCCCGCAGGGTCGGCGCACGCATGCTCAAGGTGCTGAACTTGATCATCTGGTCCCCGCCGTCGAAATCCAAAGCACGGATCTGGCGGCTCTCCATGTTGTAGACCGCACGCTGGCCCGTCAGGATGCGGTCCTCGTTGTAAATGCGGATGTTGCCGACCAGGAGCACCTCGCGGGTCTCCGGGTTGTATTCGGCATAGTCGCAATAGATGTCCGTGCCCTGGAAGTGGATCTGCACGTTGTTCTCGGCCACCGCGACGCCGTCGACGAAACGCGTCTCGCCGTCGGCGCGGATTTCCACCGGGACATCGGTGAAGCTGCCGCCGGGCTGCGCGTGGGCGGGAAGGACAAAAAACGCCAGGCCCAGCAGCGGAAGAAGAGATTTGCGCATGCCGGGAGGAGGGTAGGAAAGCGGGGCGGCGAAGGAAAGCAAATGTGCAGGCCTCAATCCCCGTAGCCCGTCGGGTGCCGGACATGCCAGTCCCAGGCATTGCGGACCATGGCCTCGATATTCTGGAAACGGGGTTCCCAGCCGAGTTCGCGGCGGATTTTGTCCGAAGCGGCAATCAAACGCGGCGGATCACCCGCCCGGCGCGGTTGCTCGCGCACCGCGATGTCTTTCCCCGTCACGCGGCGGCAGCAATCGATCACCTCGCGCACCGAGGCCCCGCCACCCGTGCCCAGGTTGAAAAAGCCGCTCTCCGTCCGGTCCAGCGCCCGGATATGAGCATCGGCCAGATCGAGGATGTGGATGTAGTCGCGGATGCACGTCCCATCCGGCGTCTCGTAATCAGTGCCGTAAATCTCCACCGCCTCTTTCTGCCCGAGCGCGACTTTCAAGACATTCGGGATCAGGTGCGTCTCGATCCGGTGGTCCTCGCCGAACTTCTCCGACGCGCCTGCTGCGTTGAAATAGCGCAAAGCGGTGAACACTGGGCCGTGGATTTCGCCATACCAGCGCAGGATTTTTTCAAACATCAGCTTCGACTCCCCATAAGGGTTGATCGGCCGCTGCGGCAAAGTCTCGTCGATCGGCATGCGCTCGGGGATCCCGAAGGTCGCGCAGGTGGAACTGAAAACAAATCGCTTCACCCCGTTTTCCACCATCGCGTCGAGCAGGTTGATCCCATTGGATACGTTATTGCGGAAATACTTCGACGGATTCGTCATCGACTCTCCGACCAAAGCGTTGGCCG
>JBBECM010000060.1:0-3877 GCA_040881855.1 Chthoniobacterales bacterium
GCATCGAAATCAAAGGTCAACCGCAACCCGGGCAGGAGCGCGTGCTCACGCCGGAGGCGATCGAATTTCTCGCCGGGTTGCACCGGGAGTTCAACGGCGAGCGCCGGCGTCTGCTCGCGGCGCGGGTCGAGCGGCAGAAGCGCATCGATGCCGGCGAGATGCCCGACTTTTTGAGCGAGACGGCGCACATCCGCGCGGACCACTCGTGGAAGGTCGCCCCGGTGCCGGCCGATCTGCAGGACCGGCGCACGGAGATCACGGGTCCGGTCGACCGCAAGATGGTGATCAATGCGCTCAATTCCGGCGCAAAGGTTTTCATGGCCGACTTCGAGGACGCGTCCTCGCCCACCTGGGCCAATATGATCAGCGGGCAAGTCAACATGATGGACGCGGTTCGGCGCACCATCACGTTCGAGGGCGGGGGGAAGAACTACAAACTGAACGACAAGACGGCCACCCTGCTGGTGCGTCCGCGCGGCTGGCATCTCGACGAGAAGCATTTCCTGGTCGACGGCGAGCGGATGAGCGGCGGGCTGTTCGACTTCGGTCTGTATTTTTTCCACAATGCCAAGGAGGCGCTGGCCCGCGGGACGGGTCCGTATTTTTACCTCCCGAAGATGGAGAGCCACCTCGAGGCGCGTTTGTGGAACCGGGTTTTCGAGCACGCGCAGGACGCGCTGGGTGTTCCGCGGGGATCGATCAAGGCAACGGTGCTGATCGAAACGATCCTCGCGGCGTTCGAGACCGACGAGATCCTTTACGAATTGAAAGACCACTCGGCGGGGCTGAATTGCGGACGTTGGGATTACATCTTCAGCTTCATCAAGAAATTCCGGAACCGTCCGGGCTTTGTCATGCCGGAGCGCGTGCAGGTCACCATGACGGTGCCCTTCATGCGGGCCTATTGCCTCGAGGTGATCAGGAACTGCCACCGTCGCGGGGCGCATGCCATGGGCGGGATGGCGGCGCAGATTCCGATCAAGAACGATCCCGCGGCGAACGAAGCGGCGATCGCCAAAGTGCTGGCCGACAAAGAGCGCGAGGCGACCGACGGACACGATGGCACGTGGGTGGCCCATCCGGGCCTGGTGCCGGTCGCTTTGCAGGCTTTCGATCAGCACATGCCCACGCCGAACCAGATTTTCCGTCAGCGCGACGACGTGAAAGTAACCGCCGCGGAGCTGGTCGCCGTGCCCCCGGGCACGATCACCGAGGCGGGTGTGCACAGCAACATGAGCGTCGGTATCCAGTATCTCGCCGCGTGGCTGGCAGGCAACGGATGTGTGCCGCTCTACAATTTGATGGAAGATGCGGCCACGGCGGAAATCTCGCGCACGCAGTTGTGGCAGTGGATGCGCCACGGCGCGAAGCTCGACGACGGCCGCGCGATCACTCCGGCGCTCTATGACGAACTGCTGCCGCAGGTCATGGCCAAGATCAGCGAAGAGGTCGGGGCGGAGCGTTTTACCGGCGGTCATTACGGCCAAGCGGCGGAACTTTTCACCAAGATGTCCAAGAGCGAAGACTACGTGGAATTTCTCACTCTGCCCGCCTACGAAATGATCGACTGATCGCGGATTTCTCTGACGAAGATGTGACAGTGTCCGCGCACTTGCCGTTTGCCGAACGATATTTTCTGGATAAAGTTTAGTTTCATCCTTTCGGGTGTTACGGCATGAGCAGCAAGAAATTCCCGCTTGGCGCTTTGGCGCTGTTGCTGATTGCGCTTGTCTTGGCACTGGCGGTGCTTTCGTTGCCCACCCTCGACCGTAAATCCGACGGTCCGGTCGTCACCGCAGGCGAGTCTCCGGGTCCGGATCGATACGCCGATGATGCGGATGCATCGGAACCCTCCGCGGCACCGGCGACTGCTCCAACTTCGGCAACGAACGCCAGGCTGTCCGCGCCGGCGCCATCTGCGGCGGCTGCTTCCGGTGTCGCTGCTGGTCCGTCCGCACCGGCGTCCAGCGTGCGTTCCGCAACTCTCCCCGCTCCCGACGGAGCAAGAGTCAGCGCAGCAGCCGCGCGGCGCGAGGGGGTGGTTCCGGATCCCGCCCGTGGACCGGCCTGGCCGATGGGTTTCACCTTGTATCGCACGACGGCCGAAATTCTGGCCGGGAAGGACTTGAGCGACCCGGAACAGCGCGCACTCGCGGTGGCTGAAATGTCCGAGGCCGAAGAAGTCCGCTACGAGGCCGTGCTGGCCAAGGCGGACCAACTCGGCATTCCGGTGCGGGTCGACGGCGAGGGGAACAAGGTTGCTATTTTGCATGACATCCGCGGCGAAGAACCCGTCTACCGCGTCACGCAGAACCGCAATGCGGCCATCTCCAGCGGGGCCAATTTGCTCTACCCCGCTCCTTACAACCTCGGCGGCACCGGAGTGAAGGTCGGCGTATGGGATGCCGGGCGAGTGCGCAACACGCACCAGGAGTTCAACACCACTCGCGTCATCAATCGCAATGGCTCTGCGCCCCTCGACGACCATGCCACCCATGTGGCGGGGACAGTGGGTGCGTCGGGGTTCACGGCCAGCGCCAAGGGCATGGCGCCCAGCGTGGCCATCGACTCATGGGATTGGAACAGCGACTACGCCGAGATGGGTTTATCGGGTGCGGCTACCGCATCGGGTGATGCCACCAAAATTCCGCTCTCCAACCACTCCTACGGCTACAACGCGGGGACGACCGACATGGGCGTCTACAACAGCGAATCGGTCGAAACGGATGCGCTCTCCGTCTCGATGCCCTTCTACTTGATCTGTTGGGCGGCAGGCAACGAGCAGGACTTGCTGACGGCCAAAGGCGGGTTTCAGTCCATCACTTACAACGCCCTTTCCAAAAATGTTCTTACCGTGGGTGCAGTCAACGACGCGGTGAGCGGCGGGGTGCGTTCTCCTTCGGCCGGAACGATGTCGGACTTTTCCAGTTGGGGGCCCTCCGATGACGGACGCATCAAGCCAGACGTGGTGGCCAACGGTGTCACGGTCAACTCGCCGATCGACACCTCGAACACGGCATACGCCTCCTATAGCGGCACGAGCATGGCCACACCTTCGGTCACGGGTTCGGCCGCGCTGCTCGCCCAGCTTTACGCGCGCGAATTCACCGGACAGCGTATGCGCTCGAGCATGTTGAAGGGCTTGCTCATTCACACGGCCGATGATTTGGGCAACGCGGGGCCGGATTACAAATTCGGATGGGGCCTGATCAATGTGAAGGCGGCAGCCGATGTGATCATCGCGCACAAAGCGAGTCTCGCTGCGCCGAAGATGATCGAAGACACGCTGACCTCCGCGGTGAGCAGTCGAACACACACCTTCCAGTGGGACGGAGTCAGTCCGCTTCGCGTCACCCTCTGCTGGACAGATCCAGTCGGCACGGCGCAGGCGGACAACAGCCGCACGCCGAATCTCCGTCACAACCTCGATCTCACCATCACCGCGCCGAACAGCGCGCTGCTGCGTCCTTACGTCATGCCTTTTGTCGGCAGCTGGAGCGACGCGGCGATGAATTCGGTGGCCACGACGGGCAAGAACAACGTGGACAACGTCGAGCAGGTGTTTGTCTCCGCGCCGAATCAGGCTGGAACCTACACCGTGACGGTGTCGCGCGATGGAGCGCTGACCACGGCGTCACAAGCTTATTCGCTCATCGTTACCGGCGGCGCCAACGTCGAGACGAACCCTCCGCCGGTGGTCACGCTGACTGCTCCGGTCGACGGGCAGACGGTTCTTCCGGGCGCTTCCGTCGCGCTGACCGCCACGGCGACTGATTTGGCGCTGGGCGGCGGTCCGGGCTTGGTCAGCAGCGTGAGTTTTTATGTGGGAGAGACGCTGATTTCCACCGATACAAGTTCGCCCTACGAGGCGACGTGG
>JBBECM010000061.1:0-25001 GCA_040881855.1 Chthoniobacterales bacterium
AAAAGGTCGACTTTGCCGGCGACAAGCTCTTTGCCAAGACGCTGCGGCAGGACACGGGAGGGCGCGAGGATTTCAAGTGGGAGACGCACCGTGAGTATATCGACCTGCAATACATTGTGGGCGGCGGTGAGGTCATCGAGTGGGCGCCGGCGGCCAAGCTGGTGGCGGATGTGGCTTACGATGAGAAGGCGGATTTTCAGTTTTACGCGCCGGCGGCGGCAGATGCGCTGCTCGGCATGCAGGATGGGTTGTTCACGTTCCTCTTTCCGGCGGACGGACACAAGCCGCTCGTGGCCGATGGGACGAACCGCTATGTGCACAAGGTGATCGCCAAGATCCACAAGTCGTTGCTGGTTATCTGAGGACAATCTAAGCAAAACGCGCGCCGATGGGCGCAGTTACGACGAGGCGCCCTAAGGGGCGCTTTTTTTGTGCCTGGATCAGTCAAAATGAGGAAGAGGTGCACGCTGAGGCATTCCGCGAACACATCGGCGCGACGGACCACGGCGCACGCAGCCATGAGAATTGCCGCCGCAGACTCTTTGCCCTGCCAGAGCCGAGCTTGCATCGGCCGGCACTGAACAGAAGAGCGCGCGGGCTGGAAAGAAGAATTCGTCCGATTGTGGTTGCGACCCGGCGGGCCGCGCGATCTGCTTGTCATCGGGTCCCTGCGACGACCTGTGCATGAGCGTAAAGTCTGTCATTGTCATCGGAGCCGGAGCCGCCGGCTTGGCCGCGGCCGAGCGACTGACCGGGGCCGGATGCGGGGTCACGGTGCTGGAGGCAAGCGACCGTGCGGGCGGCCGGATCCGTCATCTCGAAGGCTTTGCCGATTTTCCCATCGAGTTGGGGGCTGAGGAGGTTCACGGTCTGGAAAACTGCCTCGTGCCGCTGGTCGAGAGCGCCGGCTTGGAATTGATCCGGCACGAGACGCTGCATGATTACATTCGTTACGACGGGAAGCTCATTTCTCTGGAGAGTGCGCGGGCGGGAGAGGATTTGCGGGAGGCTTTCGAGTTTGTCGATACGGTCAGCCGTTTCGAAGGTCCGGCTTGGACCGTCGAGCAATGCATCGTCGCGCGGCATCTACCGGGGCACGCGTGGCATTATCTCGATTCGCGGCTCGGGGTGGAGCATGGCACGACATTGGACCGGCTCGGGATGCGCGGGTTTGCCGGCTACGAGCGCAACTGGCAGTTGCGTGAAGAGAACTACACCGTGCGTCAGCCCTACGTGCGGCTGCTTGATCCGCTGCTCGACAAAGTGCGTGACCGGATTCGTTACGGCGCGACCGTGGCGCGGATCGAGTGGGGTGGCCCGCTGGCCGTGGTTCGCTTGGCCGGCGGCGAGGATTTGCGGGCGGATGCGGTCATCTTCACCGGATCCGTCGCTGTGCTGCGGGACGCGCCGCCGGAGTTTTCCCCGGCGCTGCCGGCCGAGAAGCGGGAAGCGATCACGAGCATCGGGATGGACGGCGGGATGAAGATCATCCTGAAGTTCAGTCGCCGGTTTTGGCCGGAGGACATGTATTTCCTCCATTCCGACACCTTCTGGCCGCAGTTTTGGACGCCCGGCAAGGGCCGCAAGGGCAAGGCGCATATTCTCACAGCTTTTGTCAGCGGCACACGCGCCGACTTTCTCCGCCAGCTGGAAGTGGACTTGGTTGAGTTTGCCCTGGGCGAGCTCGACCGCATCTTCGGGAGGCGCGTCGCTTCGGAGCATTTCGAGGAGGCCTACGTGGCGGATTGGACGACGGAACCGTTCGTGCGCGGACTTTACAGTTTTCCCCTGGCGCATACCGAACCGCGTCACCGCGAGGCTTTGGCCGCTGCTCTGGGTGGAAAGTTGTTTTTCGCCGGTGAGGCTACGGACCTGGAGGGTCACAGTGGGACGGTGCACGGCGCGATTGAGAGTGGACGGCGGGCGGCGGTTGAGGTGCTTGCCCCGTCCTGAGCGCAGTTGCCGCTCACGGTTTCGCCTGAAGGCTGCCCTCGATGGTGTATTGGGGAAGAGGTGTGATCTGCCAATAGGGTGCCTCCGCACCGGGGGCGGCGAAATTGTAGCTGTCCAGCCGGAGACGGAAAAGTGCGGGGCTGATCGCCGCGGCGCCTCCGGGCTCGAGCAGTGCGAGCACCGTGGGAGAATTCTCCTGCAATCGGCCGAGCAACGGCATGATCCACGCGGGCGGCTGTCCCGAGGACCGGTATTCCAGCGCGGCGAACCACATTTGCCAATCGAGCCGCGGCATATGGGGAACGAAGAAGGGCAGGGAGGTGTCGTCCTGCTCCATTTTCCAGCGGAACCGGTAGGGTTCCCAGACGATGCCGTCGGTGCTCGCCTCGATGGTGATTTCCGGGCGCTCCGTGGTCATGACGCTGAATAGTCCGTAAGAATTCGCGCTGCGGAATGGGGCGAAGGGCTCGAGCAGCGGTTTGACCGCAGCCGGCGGCACCCACCGGAGCACCAAGAGCAATTGGGCCGTGGTGAGTAACACCAGCAATGCGGCGATCCACGGCAGGATCGCGCGTTTGACCCGCTCCGGCCAGGCGACGGCCGTCGCTGGTTGTCTCGCGGCCATCCAGCGGCGGACCGATCGCGGCCAGGAGGCGTCGTCGATCAGGGCAAGGCAGAGGGCGAGGGTCAGCAGATTGAAAAAGCCATAGTGCCCGGATGCCGTGATGAGCAGCATGAGAAGGCTGAATCCCCAGAACGCGGTCATGCGCAGGCGGCGCGGACCGAAAATGAAAAAAGGCAGCACCAGCTCGATGAAGAAGAGGGTCCACAGCGAAAGACGGTGAAACCACGACGGGAGTTGCGCGAACCACCAACTCAGCCAGACGGGAATCGGCTGGGTAAAGTAGTGGAAACCCAGAGCCGTGCCGTCGAGCCACGTGTTGCGTCCGGTGGCATCGTAGCCATACAGCTTGACCACACCCGACTCGAAGATGAGGCGGAAGAGGAGCCACCAGACAAGAAGGCGGGCCAGTCGCGGGGGCGCGGCGGATCCCGATCTTGCCGTGCGGGCCCACGGAACGAAGAAGATGAGCAAAAATCCCGCTTCGAGGAGCAGGGCATCCCATTGGAAGTTGAGGAAGACGGGAACGGTGGCCGCGAAGGAGAGGTAGCACGCCCACGCGACGAACGCGGCCACGGCCGGCCAAAAGCCGAGGATGAGCGACAACGCCGCCAGGGCGCCGACTGCCAGCCAGACATGCAGCATGCTGTCACCCGCTCCGATCCAGAGGAGGGAGGGAAACTGGGCGAAGCGCTGCAGCGGCTGGCTGCCGGCGGCAAAGTGCGCGGTGATCGTGTCCATTTGCGCGGCAACCGGCAGGATGCCGCGCGAGCCGGCCAGGCCATCGATTTGCACCCAGAAGGAGAGGAAGGCGCTAAGAATGACCGCTCCGAGGAATCGCGGGAAGAGCCAGCCGGAGATTTCATAAGCCGGCTTCTCCGTGGTGCGGCCCCAAAACAGCGTGGTCAGCGCGGCGCACAGCCCGCGGTGCTCGGCCACCCAGCGGTAGCAGGTTTCGGCCACCGGCCGGACGAAAGGGACGCGTCGATAAGCCGCGAGCAGCCATCGCGCATCGGTGTCATGGGGGGCCAGCGAGATCAGCGCGGCGGCCGCACCGGCAGCCAGCGTGCCGTCGGGCCGGGCCAAGACAATGCGTTCAAGCTTTTCACCGCCGGCCGCGGCGAGGACGTCGGAGGGTGCGCCCTGCAAAGTGCGATACTCCACCGCGTCGCCGGTGGTGGCGCTCCAGCGTTCGACCCATCGGCGGCAGAAGTCGCAGTCGCCGTCCCAGTAAAGGACCGGCGGGCGGCTCTGGTCGGTGTTCTCCATGGTGGCGTCGAGCCTGCAATGGTGTAGATTGACTGTCGAGACGTCCCGCCGGCGCCCGTCGAGGCATTGGCGTTGCCAAGAGGGGCGTTATGTGGAACACACTGATTTTCCATGCCGCGCCGCAACTACTCTTGGGAGGAGGAATCCCCGCGTCTTCGCCGCTCGCCGTGGCGCTGGCTCTGGCTAATGCCCCTTTTGCTCGGTTTGGCCGGCGTTCTCCTCGGCGGCGTTTTGTTCCTTTTCGTGCGCGCCGAGTTCACCGAAATGGCCGGACAGTTCGACTTGGACCGCCTCGAGCGCATGGAGTCCGCATCTTTGGTCTACGACCGCAAGGGCGAGTTGATGGGCAAATTTTTCATCCAGAACCGCGACCCGGTGGCCTATGACAAGCTTCCCAAGGTGCTGATCGAGGCGGTGGTGGCGGCCGAGGACCAGCGGTTCTGGTCCCACGACGGGGTCGACTACCTCGGCATCGCGCGCGCGGCCCTGGCCAACTGGTCGGCCGGCCGGATCCGTCAGGGAGCCAGCACGGTCACGCAGCAGTTGGCCCGCAATTCCTTCGATCTGAAGGAGCGCACCTACCGCCGCAAACTTCTGGAGATCACCCTCGCGCACCGCATCGAGGAAAGTTTTCCCAAGGAGAAAATCATGGAGCTCTACCTCAACCGCGTCTATTTCGGCGGCGGTCTCTACGGCGCGGAGGCCGCCGCGCGCGGCTATTTCGGCATCCCGGCGGCACAGTTGACCGCCGCGCAGGCCGCCATGTTGGCGGGGTTGCTGAAAAGCCCGAACAGTCTCTCGCCCTGGAGCAATCTGGAGGGAGCGCGGGTCAACCGGGACTATGTGCTCCGGCAGATGCGTGACCTCGGTTTCCTCGACCGGGAGGAATACACGAAGGCTCTGGCCGAGCAACTCACGGTGCGCCAGCGTCCGGACCCGGTGAAACAGTCTTATGCCATGGACTACGTGCGGCAGCAGGCCATTTCGTCGCTCGGCTACGACCGGGCGATGAACGGCGGCTTCCGCATTCACACCACACTGGACACGCCGCTGCAAAAAGCGGCCGAAGAGGCCTTGCAGCGGCGCCTTGACGAGGTGGAGAAGCGGCGGGGTTACGCCAATCAGACTTACGGAGATTTCGCGCGGGCTTTTCTCGCGCGTCCGCCGAAACCGGGCGCCTCGAACCCCACCGCGCCCGATTATCTGCAGGGCGCGGTCTTGGCCGTGGACAACGCCACGGGCGGCGTTCTCGTCATGGTGGGCGGACGCGATTTCCGCCACAGCGAATACAACCGCAGTGTCCAGGGTCGGCGACCGGTGGGCACGGCGTTTGTGCCGATCGTCTTCGCCGCGGCCTTTGAAAAGGGGCTGTTCCCGGGCGATGTGGTCCAGGATTGGGCGCTCGACAACCGGCTGGTCGGAATCGGCGGCGGGGCCGGAATCCTCGGCGAGTGGGGCGTGGAGCGCCCGGACAACGATTACGAGGGTGAAATCACTTTGCGCGAGGCTCTGGTGCGCGGCAAGAACGCGGCGTCCGTGCGGGTGGGATTCCGCACGGGACTCGATGCGGTCGGTCAGCTGGCCAAATCAGCGGGCATCGAGTCCCCGCTTCGCCCCTATGCCAACAGCTACCTTGGCACGAGCGAGATGACGCTCGAGGAGGTGACCCTGGCTTACACCATGTTTCCGGGCGGCGGCAGGCAACCGGACCGGACGCACATCATCGACCGCATTGAAGAGGCTGATGGTGCCGTGATCTACCGCCGCGAGAACAACCGCCGCAAGATCGTGGAGGACAGCACCGCCTGGCAGGTGCACAGCTTGCTGACCGACGCCTTGGTGCGCGGGACCGGGAGTCGGGCCATGGCGGACTACGGTCTGGCCGTGGCGGGTGCCGCGGGAAAAACGGGCACCGCTTACAATTTCACGGACGTCTGGTTTCTCGGATACGACGAGGCCATCACGTGCGGGGTCTGGATGGGATTCGACCGGCCGCGGCAGATTTTCCGCGGCGCCTTCGGCAAGGATCTGGCCATGCCGGTTTGGGTCGATGTGATGAATGCTTCACGCGAGGAGTTCCCGTCCTCACCTCTCAAGGCGCCCGTCACGGTCGAGCAAGTCGACATTTGCCGCGTGTCCGGGGAACGGGCCACCGAGAAGTGCGTCGAGCGCTTCCGCGCGGCCGGCGGGGGAGAAAGCGTTCCATCGACCGTCTACAGCGAATACGCGCGGATCGGACGCGCACCGGCGGTCGAATGCAGCGTGCATGCCGGCGGGCTCAAAAGCTACGTCAAGGAATACCATGAGGAGGAATGGCCGCGGGCCGCCGCCACGGTCGATCTGAGCAAGGTCCGTCCGGTCGACGTTTCCACCGCCCCGGTCGTCGGGGGCGACCCCTACAACGCGATTTCCCCGGCCAGTTCGGATTTGTTCGGTCCTGATGTCCCGGTGGCCGAGGCGGTGCAGGTCGCGTCTTTGCCGACCGGTGCCGAACCGGCAACCGGAGCGCGCGGTCCGGGAACTCCGGCCGAAGTGCGCCGGGCCGAACCCGCCGGTGTGCAAGATGCGGTGGCCCAAGAGCGTCCGGTCATGGACCTCCCGCCGCCGCCGCCCATCCAGTTCTGAGGAACTCTCACCCGGCTGACAGACGGCATGAGTGCGCACTGAAGCCGGCGCCGAATGATGAAAGCCACCAGTCGTGCCCCGGCGATGGCGCGTCATCACGCAGTGCCTCTTGCAGGGCAAAGAGGACCGATGGACTGCTCATGTTGCCGTGACGGCGCAGAATGGTGCGCGACGCCGCAAGGTCCTGGCCGGGCAGCACTTTCTCGAGCGCGGCGAGGACGTGCTTGCCGCCGGCGTGGGCGATGACGCGGGCTGGCGGGGTTTCCGTGCGCAGGTTATCGCGGCGGTGCAGGGCTGCCACGGCCCCGGCCGCCAGATCCGGCACCGAAGGATGGAGCAAGTTGCGCAGTTTGCCGTTCTTCTGCTCGAAGCGGATGCAATCGCGCGAGGCGGGATGGTGAATGGTGTCAAAGCTGTGGCAGCGCAGTCCGCGGCCTCCCGGTGCCGCACGCCAGATGGTTGCGGCCGCGCCATCGCCAAAGAGACAGGCGCTGATAATCACGCCCGGATCATTGTCCAAGTAGAAAGCCGCCGAACAGACCTCTACCGCGACGCAAGCCACGGTGGCGCCGGGATCGCCGGCCAGTATCGCGGCGACCGTACGCAGACCCGGAATCGCGGCCCCGCAGCCGAGTCCTGCCAGGTCGTGGAGCCAGATGTCCGGCCGCAGGGCCAAGGCTTCCGCCACGTAGCTGCTCACTCCGGGGCAGAGGTAGCCCGTGCAAGTGCAGACCACGAGGGCATCGAGGTCTTCCGCTTCGACCCCGGCTTGGCGCAAGGCCGGTTCGAGCGACGCGGCGGCCAAAGCCGGTGCGGTGGCACGGAATTCACCGTTCAGTTCGTCGGCATCGAGTTGGAAAAGGCGCGAGATGTCGCGGACGGCAAACTGCCGCGTCTCCACGCCGGAGTCGCTCCGCAGGATGGACGAAAGCATGAGCCGCGCGCGGCGGTCTAATCCGGGGAGGGTGTCATAGGCCGATCGCGCAAGTGTGAGGCATTCGGCCTGCGTGCAGGAACGCGGGGGATTCGCCGTGGCCAGCCCGTGAAGATACATGGCTCAATGCAACAGGCGGTAGAGGGGTTGGAAAGGCAGAAGGCCCGATTGGTGGAGGAGGCGGAACCACCGCCGCCGCGCGGGCCGGAGAATCCACGGATGAATCACGCGTCCGGCCCAAAGCCGCCAACGGAAGCGCCGCCGCAAGTCGCGCTCGATACGCGAGGCGGCCGCCTCCCACGCGGTGGCTCCCCGGGACCATAGATCGATGTGCGGCAAGGCCACGGCGGCGGTTTGCCAGGCGATGGTCATGCCATGTCCGGTGAACGGAGGAATCAGCCCGGCGGCGTCCCCGAGTGGCACCGGATCGCGGTGTCGGCGTGGAGCGCCATAATGCAAACCGGCCACGGCACAGAAAGAGTCTTCGTCCGCCTCGGCCTGCTCCAGTCGCCCGGCCAACTCGACGAGACCGGCTTGACGGCACTTCTCCGGCAAGGTCCGTCCGCCCTGACGCGGGAACAACCCGCAGACGTTCACCGTGTCGTTCTCCACCATAGTGAGTCCGACATAAGCATCGCGGCCCAGGTGCAGCTCGAGGTCGTCGGCCAGCGGCAGGCCGCGAAAATGCTGTTTGAGTCCCATCCAAGGAGACCCGGTTGCGGGGCGCCGACCGCAAGTGAGCACGCGTCCGGGCCGCGGGGTCGCGTCGGTGCGGTCGCCGGTGACCAGTTCGCCGCCGAGTCCGGTGAACTCGGAGGCCAAGGCGGCGTCGAGCCGGTAACGGCTGAGGCAGAGGGCGGGTTCGGGAAGTTGCAACCGGAATGAGGGCCGGCCGGGTTCCTGCCAGACGACACCGCGGGCCGTCCGCGCGCCGCGCAGAGCGTCCACGAGGTGCAGGGCTTGCTTGGTCTCCTCGTCCAGCGCGGTGATGAATTCCCCGCAAACGCGGTGGCGCGGATAGTGGCCGGCCTCGCGGATGGTCACGGGCAGGCCGCGGTGCCGCAAGGCGATGCCGAGCGACAGGCCGGCGAGCCCGCCTCCGATGATTTCGACCGGCCGCGGAGGTTTCACCCGGAGCGGCGGCGTCCGCCGGTCTGCACGAACAACGCCATGGGTTCGAAGCAGTGTTGCGACCGCAGCCAGAAAAACCGTGCTGTCTCGGTGCTCCCTTCGGGCAGCCGTCGGCGAATGCCGATCTTTTCGATTTCGCGCGGGCGCGGTTTCATCACGCCGGGTTTGAGCAGGACGCGGTAGAGAATGGTCACGGCACCGGAACGCGGCCGGTCGAGGATGTCGAGCGGCGCGGCCGAGGCGATTTCGACCCCGATTTCCTCGCGCACCTCGCGGCGCAGGGCGCTGACCAACGCCTCGCCGGTCTTGACCTTGCCGCCGGGAAGCGTCCAGCGCCGCCCGTCGCGCGCCTGGCGAACGAAGACCACGCCACCGTAGGCGTCTTCGATCCAGGCCATGACGGAAAGACGTTTGGACGATTTGGCGGAGGACGAGGGCATGGTTCAGACGGATTCGCGGCCGAGGCAGAGGACGGTGCTGTGCGGAAGGAGATGGAGGACGGGTGCCGGCTCGAGCGGTGGTTCCTGACCGGGTTCATGGATGTCGTCCGGCGACAGACGGGAAGTGTCGGCCAGCAGGTGCCATTGCCACTGGTCGGGCAGGGAGGGTAACTCGAAGCTCAGCGGCTTGTCGTGCATGTTGAATGCGGCGTAGAAAAATTCCCCCGGTCCGCCCATGGCATGATCGTGCTGTCCGCAAATCATGAAAGCGAGCGAGTGGCTCTGTTCGCCCCAGTCCGGCTCGCCGGGCTTGACCCCGTGCCAGGAAATGTCGGGATAACCGCTGCCGATGCAGTCCTTGCCGGTGAACCACTCGGCGCGATGCAAGCTGCTGTGGCGGCGACGGAAGCCGATGAGGAGGCGGACGAAGCGCAGCAGACCGGCGTTCTTGCCGGCCAGTCCCCAGTCCATCCAGTTCCACTCCGTGTCGTGGCAGTAGGCATTGTTGTTGCCGCGCTGGGTGCGTCCGATTTCATCGCCCATGTGGAGCATGGGAACTCCCTGGCTGACGAGGAGCAGGGCCATGGCGTTCTTCGCGCAGCGCAGACGAAGGGCTTGGATCTCCGGATCGTCCGACGCCCCCTCGACGCCGCAATTCCAGGAAAGGTTTTCGTCCGAGCCGTCCGTGTTGTCCTCGCCATTCTCCAGGTTGCGCTTCTCCGTGTAAGCGTAAAGATCGGCCAAGGTGAAGCCGTCGTGGCAGGTGATGAAATTGACCGAGGCGGCAGGTTTGCGTCCGCTCTCTTCGTACAAATCCGGCGAGCCCATGATGCGCTGGACCATTTCTCCGGCGGAGTTGTCGTCGCCGCGCAGGAAATGCCGTGCCGCATCGCGGAACTTGCCGTTCCATTCCATCCAGCGTCCGTAGTTGGGGAAATTCCCGACTTGGTAGAGCCCGCCCGCATCCCACGCTTCGGCGATCAACTCGCAATGGGCCAGCACCGGATCATGGGCGATCGACTCGAGCAGCGGCGGGTTGGGCAGGGGATCGCCCGCCGAATCGCGTCCGAGCACCGAAGCCAAGTCGAAGCGGAACCCGTCGATGTGGTATTCGGCCGCCCAGTAGCGCAGGCAATCGAGCACGAAATCGCGCACCACCGGGTGGTTGCAATCCAGGGTGTTGCCGCATCCGCTGAAGTTGAGGTAATCGCCGTTGGGGGCGAGCAGGTAGTAGGTCTTGTTGTCGAGGCCGCGGAAGGAAATGACCGGCCCCGTCGCATCGCCCTCGGCGGTGTGGTTGAAAACGACGTCGAGGACGACCTGGATGCCCGCGCTGTGGAACGCCTTGACCAGGTCTTTGAGTTCGTTGACCTCGTGTCCTTCGGGTCCGCGTGCGGCGAAGCCCGCTTTCGGGGCGCGGAAAGCGAGGGTGCTGTAGCCCCAGTAGTTGACCAACTGCTCGCCGGTGTCGGGGTTGGCGCGGTCGTTTTCGTGTTCGTCGAATTCGAAAACCGGCATGAGTTCCACGCAGTTCACGCCGAGCTCCCGGAGGTAGGGGATTTTTTCGCGCAATCCGTCGAAGGTGCCGGGATGAGCGACGCCGGACGAACTGTGGCGGGTGAAGCCGCGCACGTGCAACTCGTAGATGACCAACTCCGGCACCGGCAGGTCCAAAGGCCGGTCGTGTTCCCAGTCGAAGTTGTTTTCCGGGATACGCCCGCGGTGGGGAAAAATATCGCCCTTGCGCCCGGCCTGCCCGAAGACCTCGCGTCCGCCCGTGGCACGGGCGAACGGATCGAGCAGAACGTGCCGCGCGTCGAAGCGGTGTCCGGCCCGCGGGTTGAACGGACCCTCCATGCGGTAGCCGTATTCGAGGTTCGCTGTATCGAGGTCGAAAACCATCATGGCGAAGACATCGCCCATGCGGAATTCGGGCGGGAAGGGGATCTCGGCGAAGGGGCGCTTGGCGCCCTTCTCGAAAAGAACCAGCGTGCATCCGGTGGCATGGGCCGAGAATACGGAAAAGTTCACCCCGCCGCCCGGGACAAGACTTGCACCGAAGGGCAGCGGGTGGCCGTAGCGGAGGCGGAAAACCCCGTGGTGATGCGTCGGGGTAGGCTGACGGACAGTCTTCGGCATGCCGGGCTCTTCGCGTGGCGCGAGCGCGCCTACTTCCATTTGATGTTGCAGCCCAGCCCCGGGTGCTGCGGCTGCGGGGCCGGTTGTCCGGTCAGGACCGCATCAAGCGCCGCGCGCAGATCGTGGCCCGTGCAGGGCACATTGTTGCCCGGTGTGCTGGCGTCGAGGCGCCCGTGGTAAAACAAACGTCGCGCACCCTCGAAGAGGTAGAATTCGGGCGTGCAGGCCGCATGAAATGCACGGGCCACATCCTGCGTTTCGTCGTGCAGGATCGGGAAGGGGATGTCTTGCGTGACCGCCATATCTTTGAGCCGCTTCGGGGCGTCGTCGGGGTAATTTGCGGCATCATTGGCACTGATCCCGACAAAAGCTGCGCCGGCCGGGAGGTATTCGCGCGCCATGGCGAGCAAGGTTGGCATGACATGCACAACGTAGGGGCAATGGCGGCAGAGGAAAACGACGAGCAGCGCCTTGGCACCGGCGAAATCCACAGGCCCCGTGGTTGCGCCGCTCACCACGTCCGGCAGGGCGAAGGCGGGCAACGCAAAAGACGCGTCCAGGTCTTTGCTTGCGGTCAGAGCCATGCCGAGGATTTTCGCCGGGCTGGATGGAAATGCAACCCCGCCTTCCTTCCCCCGGACTTGGTGATTGACGCCGAGGCGCGCAACGATGGAAACAAAACGGGTGAAAATTCATCTCAATCGCGGGGGTCAATCGCTCGGGCAATTCACGCCGGAGGAGGTGCGGGCCGGATTTCGTGACGGAAAGTTTGCCGGCACCGACTTGGCTTGGCGCGATGGCATGCCGAGGTGGAAGCCCTTATCCGAGGTCATCGACGAATTCGCGCCGGAGGCGCCGGGCGGAATGGAACCTGTCGCGCCGGCTCTGCCCGCCGCGGACGGGATCCCGTGGGAGCGCCGGGCCGAAATCGGATTTTTCCCCGGACTGTTCGAAACGATCCGTGCCGTGTTGCTCGAACCGTCCAAGGCTTTCTCCGCCATGCCGATGACGGGAGGTCTGGGCGCGCCGCTTTTCTTTTTCGTCCTGGTCGGATCGATCGGAGGGTTGGCCGGGTTTGGCTACCAAGCCGTGCTCAATTCGATCAATCCTTCGTCCACCCCGCAGGATGCGGCCATGATGGCCCTGCTCGGTTCCACCGCGGTGATCGGCGGGTCGATCATGATCATGCCCATCTTGCTCGCGGCGTGGGCCTTCATGACCAGTGCGATGATTCATCTGGCCCTCATGGTTCTCGGCGGTGCCAACCGTCCCTTCGAGGCCACGTTCCGCGTGGTCTGCTACTCCGGCGGGGCGACCGCCGTGCTCCAACTGCTGCCGGTCTGCGGGGCTTTTGCCGCAACGATCTGGAATTTTATCGTCGTGGTCATCGGTATTTCCGCGGTGCACAAAATCGGCTCGGGCCGGGCCGCTGTCGCGGTCTTGCTGCCGACCCTCTTTTGCTGCGGCCTGATTCTCGCCGCGGTCTTCGCCCTCATCGCGGCCGCCGGGGGACTGCCCGCCCTGCTCGAGCAGGCGGCGCAGCAGCAGTAGCTCCGTCCGATGGCCCCGGAGCCTCCGCCCTTGCCTTGGTCGGTCCGCGTCCAGCCGGAGCGGACGCTGCTCTTTTGCGCCGCGGCCCTCGCTGTCTTCGGTGGAGCGTGGTGTCTGCTCGTCGCCCTCGGTGCCGGCGCTTGGCCTTGCCTTTGGAAATCATGCACCGCATGGCCCTGCGCGGGATGCGGGGCGACCCGCGCGATCCTCCTGCTTTTTTCCGGACGCGCCGCGGAAGCGTGGGCCATGAATCCGGGCGCGGTTCTCCTCGTGCCCGCCCTCGGTGCCATCGTGACGTATGCCGTCACCACCCTGACCTGTCATCTCGAGCCGTGGCGTCCGGCCTGGCGGCACCGTGTGCCTTGGCGCTGGTTGCTGGTCGGTGCGGTGGCGGGCAACTGGGTCTACCTTCTCGTTGCCGGGCGTGCCTGAGCGGCGCGGGCTTGTTTGCCCGCCGCCGCGGTGTTTGATAGCGGAGTGACAGAGCAAGGCAAACGTCCGGTTGTTGCCGTGGCCGGGGCTTCCGGTTTTGTCGGCTCGGCTTTGCTGCCTGCCCTCATTGGCGATTTCGACGTGGTCGCCCTGCGGCGCACCCCGGCAACCGAGTTGCCCGGCGTCCGCTGGCAACGCTGCGATCTTTTTTCCCTGCTGCAAACCGAGCGCGCTTTGGAGGGAGTCGATTACGCCGTTTACCTGGTCCATTCGATGCTGCCGGCGCGTCTCACTCAGGCGCGGTTCGAGGACATGGATTTCATTCTGGCCGACAACTTCGCGCGCTCGGCCGCGCGTTCCGGGGTGAAGCAGATCCTTTATCTCGGAGGGATCATTCCCGACGATGCCCGACTGTCCCGCCACCTGGCCAGCCGTCTCGAGGTCGAGCGTGTGCTCGCCGCGCGCGGGGTGCCGGTGACGAGTTTGCGGGCCGGGCTCATCGTCGGTCCGCAAGGATCATCCTTCCGCATGGTCGCCCGGCTGGTCGACCGTTCGCCGGTCTTGCTTTGTCCGCACTGGACGCGATCCATGACCCAGCCGGTGGGTTTGCGTGATGTGGTGAGTTTGCTCCGCTATTGCGTCGGCCGGGAGGAAATGTACGGCCGGGCCTTCGATTTGGGCGGACCCGAGGTCATGACCTATGTCGATCTGATGCGCCGCACCGCGGAACGGTTGGGCAAGAAGCGCTACATTATTGCCGTGCCGTTCATTCCCACGCGCCTCAGCGTGCTCGGGATGCGTCTGATCACGGGGGCCCACCGCGAACTGGTCGCCCCGCTGGTCGAGAGCCTGCGTCACGCCATGGTCGCCCACTCGCCGACCTTGCAGGAGCGGGCGGGGGTCGTGGCACAGAGCTTCGACCAAGCCCTCGACGAGGCTCTGCCGGCGGAGAAGGTGGCCTCGGAAGAAGCTGATCACCACCTGGCGCGGCGCCATGTGCACAGCGCGGAGGGCTTTTACGTCTGCTCGATCCAGCGGTTGCCCTTGCCGCCGGGCTACGATGCCATCTGGGTGGCGCGGGAATACGCGCGCTGGCTGCCGTCGTTCTTCAAACATGTTCTGCGGGTCACGGTCGACGAGCACTTGAACCTGGCCTTCCGCGTCACGGGGTTGAGACGCAGCCTGCTCGAGCTGAGCTACTCGAGCAACCGGTCGTCGGCCGACCGTCCGCTCTATTACATCACCGGCGGTCTCCTCGTGCGTCTCGGCGATGTGCCGGACGGGCGGGCTCCCGCCCGGCTCGAATTCCGCGAGAGCCCGGACCGCCGGAGCGTGCTGGCCGCCATCTTCAATTACAGTCCGGCCTTGCCATGGTGGTTTTACCGCGTGACTCAGGCGCCGATCCACCTGCTCGTGATGAAACTTTTCGGTTGGCATCTGGCGCGGCAGCAACCACTGGCCCGGCTCGCTCCCGAGGGCCGGCCGGTCGGTCAGGTATGAGCGGGGTGCGTGACCTTTTCGACCGCCCGCTGCGCGACCTGCGCGTGTCGGTCACCGATCGCTGCAACCTGCGGTGCGACTATTGCATGCCGGCGGAAGTTTTCGGTCCGGACCACGCCTTCGTCCCGCGGGCGGGGATCCTCACCTTCGAGGAAATCGTGCGCGTGGTGCGCGCAGCGGCGGCGCTGGGTGCGCGCAAGGTTCGCCTGACCGGAGGTGAGCCGCTCTTGCGGCGCAATCTGCCCGCGTTGGTGCGCTTGCTCGCCGCGATTCGCGGGGTCGAGGACCTCGCGCTGACGACCAACGGGCTGCTCTTGGCAGGGCAGGCGCGGGAATTGCAGGAAGCGGGCCTGCACCGCGTCACGGTTAGTCTCGACGCTTGGGATGAGGGGTTATTCCGCCGTCTCACGGGCAGCTCACGACCGGTGGGCGACGTGCTCGACGGCATGAGAGCGGCCGCCCGCAGCGGCCTCGGGGTTAAGGTCAACTGCGTCGTGCAGCGCGGTGTCAACGAGGACGAAGTTCTTCCGCTGGCCTCCTTGTGCCGCGAGGAGGGATGGGTTTTGCGCTTTATCGAGTTCATGGACGTGGGTAACCACAACCGTTGGGAGCGTGCGGCGGTGGTACCTTCGGCCGTTTTGCGCGACCGGTTGCAGGAAGCGTTCGGGTTGGTCCCGGCCGAACCGGCCCGTCGCGGCGAGGTGGCGCGCCGCTACTGCTATGCCGACGGGTGCGGCGAAGTGGGCTTCGTGTCGTCTATCACCGAGCCGTTTTGCCGTGATTGCAACCGAGCGCGATTGACGGCGGACGGACGACTGGTAACGTGTCTCTTCGCCGCCGGCGGTCCGGATCTCCGGAGTCTGCTGCGCGACGGCACGGACGACCATGCGCTTGCCTTGTTCATGCGTGGTGTCTGGGAGGGAAGGGCCGATCGTTACTCGGAACTGCGCGCCGCGCTTCCGCCCGGCAAGCAGTCGAAGGTCGAGATGTCGTATGTGGGAGGTTAATTCGCACTTGCCGCACCGTGGCGGGGGTCTATAAGCAAGACAGAATGAAGCAGTTGATCCTCTGGTCGGCTTTGGTCGTTTTGATCGCACCGGATCTGCGCGCCGAGGACGCTGTCGCGGCAGAGGCAAAACCGGCGGAAGAAGCAACTGGCGTGCCGGTGGTTCCGGCCGAGGACAGCGCGGCCCTCGTAGCCAAGGTTGGCACCGAGGTGATCGTCGAGGGCACGGTGCGCAATGTCGGGAGGGGACAGAATGACGGCATCACCTTCCTCAACTTCGGCGACCGCCGCGCGGGATTCGTTGCTGTTGTTTTCGCCGCGGCCTACAGCAACTTTCCGGACGGCTTCGACGGGTATGCCCAACAAAAGGTGCGCGTCCGCGGTCAGCTGGAGAAATACCGCGACCAGCAACTGCAGATCAAAATCACCACCGCGGACCAGTTGGAGATCGTCTCCGGGGAATCTGCGGACTAACTCCGCTCCGGGGTCCGTCCGGCCAGCAGGCGCTCGGCGTATTTGGCGAGGATATCGAACTCGAGGTTCACTGCGTCCCCGGCCTCGAGATCGCCCAGGTTGGTGTTCTCCAGGGTGTGCGGAATGATCCACACGGTGAAGCGGTCGGGACCGATTTCGGCAATGGTCAGACTCGTGCCGTTGATCGCGATCGAGCCCTTGAAAGCGGCGTAGTGGGCGAACTCCGGGGGCAGGGCGAGGTCGAGCCGGAGGTCCGCTCCCTTCTCGTCGAGGTCGAGAACCTTGGCCGTGCAGTCCACGTGTCCTTGCACGAAGTGACCGCCCAAGCGTCCGTCCACGCGCAGCGCCCTTTCAAGATTGACCGGATCGCCGGGCTTCAAGCCGCCGAGGTTGGTTCGGTCCATGCTTTCCTGCAGCAGGTCGAACATGAGCTGCCGATCGCGGTGGGCCGTCACGGTGAGGCAGCAACCGTTGACCGCCACGCTCTCGCCCGTGCGGACCCGCTTGGCGATGCGCGGGGCTTCGACCAGCAATTGCACGGCTTGGTCGGTGCGACGCAACCAACCGACTTCGCCAACTTCGCGGATCAATCCGGTGAACATAATGCATGAGTTTACGGCGGGGCCAGGGGATTTCGGAGGAAAATTTTCGCGTTCCGGTGCTTCCGATTCCCGTCGGCCGAAAGTTTCGCTTGCCGGCCGGTCCGCGGATGAAGCAGCCTGCGGTCGGTGTCATTGCATCCGCGGCCCCGTCGGCGGTCACCCACACATGTATCACCTGAACATCCGTCATCTCGCGCGCACCGGTGGACTCCTCACTGTGGCGGCGGCCCTCACAGCCTGCTCGACGGTCGGCGCGGCCAAGAAGCCGGCGGCCGAGGCGGCCGTCCCCCGGACGGAAACCGTGCCGGTGGTGGCCACGGCATACGGCGCCTCGGCCAAGTGCAACAGCCTATGGGCCGGAAAGAACGCCATCGGCGGACGCCTCAAGTCCGGCGAAGTGACCAGCGCGGCGGCCGATTGGTCGCGTTTCCCCGTCGGGACGAAATTCCGCGTCAAGGAAACCGGCCGAGTCTACGTGGTCGATGATTACGGCTCGGCCATGGTGGGGAAAGACAAGGTCGACCTCTTCAAGACCAACTACCGCGACGTCTACCGCTGGGGCGTGCGCGATGTTAATCTCGAGATCATCGAGTGGGGCAGCTTCGAGAGAAGTCTCACCATCCTCAAGCCCCGCTCGCGCAGTCGCCACGTGAGATCGATGGTGCAATCGCTTGAGGCGAAGTTGCGCGCCGGCGAGACCCAGCGCGCCGGGTAAAGGTCTCAAGAATCAACCGCTGGCCCGCCTACGCCGCGGCTTCCTCGACTGGCGCGCAGGTGCAGAACAGGTTGCGGTCGCCATAGACGTTGTCGACGCGGCGGACGGACGGCCAAAATTTGTTCACGCGCAACCACGGCAACGGAAAGGCGGCCACTTCGCGGGAGTAGGCGTGCGGCCAATCGTCGGCCATGACGCACTCCGCGGTGTGCGGGGCGTTTTTCAGCGGGTTGTCAGTCTGGTCGAGGCGACCTTCCTCGACCGCAACCAGTTCGCCGTGGATGGCAATCATGGCATCGCAGAAACGGTCGAGTTCCTCCAGCGATTCGCTTTCGGTCGGTTCGATCATGAGGGTCCCGGGCACGGGCCAACTCATGGTCGGGGCGTGGAAGCCGTAGTCGATGAGACGCTTGGCGATGTCTTCCACTTCGATGCCGGCCCGCTGTTTCCACTCGCGCACATCGAGAATGCACTCGTGAGCCACGCGGCCGTTTTTGCCCTTGTAGAGCACGGGGAAATGCGGCTCAAGGCGCCGGGCCATGTAGTTGGCGTTGAGGATGGCGATCTTGGTCGCATGCTCGAGTCCGGCTGCGCCCATCATGCGGATATACATCCAGGAGATGGGCAGGATGCTCGCACTGCCCCACGGGGCCTGGGAAACCTCGCCGATGGACTGGTCGCCGCCCGTCTTGATGATGCTGTGTCCGGGCAGGAATGGCGCGAGGTGCGCGACCACACCGATCGGGCCCATACCCGGACCGCCGCCGCCGTGGGGGATACAGAATGTTTTGTGCAAATTGAGGTGGCAAACGTCGGCCCCGATGTCGCCCGGACGGCAGAGCGCGACCTGCGCATTGAGGTTGGCGCCGTCCATGTAGACCTGCCCGCCGGCCGCGTGCACCATATCGCAGATTTCACGGATACTTTCCTCGAAGACGCCGTGGGTGGAAGGATAAGTGACCATGAGCGCGGCGAGTTTGGGTCCGTGCTGTTCGATCTTTTTGCGCAGATCAGCCACGTCGACGTTGCCCTGGGCGTCGCAGCCGACGGGCACAACAGTCATGCCGGCCATGACTGCGCTGGCCGGATTCGTGCCGTGGGCCGAGGTGGGAATGAGGCAGATGGTGCGCTCTTGGTCGCCGCGCGACTGGTGGTAGGCGCGGATGACGAGCAGCCCGGTGTATTCGCCCTGCGAGCCGGCGTTCGGTTGGAGGGAGACGGCGGCGAAGCCGGTGATTTCGGAAAGCCAGACCTCCAACTGACGGAACAATTCGCCGTAGCCGGCCGCGCTTTCCACCGGGGCAAACGGATGCAGGTTGCCGAACTCCGGCCAGGTGACCGGAATCATTTCGGCGGCCGCATTGAGCTTCATGGTGCATGAGCCGAGGGGGATCATGCTGTGGTTGAGGGCCAGATCGCGTCCTTCCAAGCGGCGCAAGTAACGCATCATCTGCGTCTCGGTGTGGTGCGCGTTGAAGACCGGATGGGTGAGGTAAGCGGAGGTGCGCGCCGTGGCGGGAGGGAAGACGTGCGAGCCGAGCTCCCCGACGGGCCCGACGCCGAAGACTTGGAGGAGGGCGTTCAGGGCGGCGAGGTCGGTGGTCTCGTCGAGGGCAATGCCGAAGGATCCATCAGCGTGCGCGCGAAGCAACAAACCGGCCCGCGCGGGGTCAATCGGCGCGCGCGGGGTGACGCGCAAAGTATCGAAAACCGTTTCGTGGTGCACCGTATGCCCGGCCTTGCCCAAGGCGCCGGCCAGCGTGGCGGCCGCGTCGTGGACGCGTGTGGCAATCGCGCGTAGTCCCGCGGGCCCGTGGTAAACGGCATACATCGAGGCCATGACGGCCAGGAGCACCTGCGCGGTGCAGATGTTGCTCGTCGCCTTGTCGCGCCGGATGTGTTGCTCGCGGGTTTGCAGGGAAAGTCGCATCGCCGGGTTGCCCGCCGCGTCCTTCGAAATGCCGATGAGGCGTCCGGGCAGACGGCGTTTGTGCTCGTCGCTCGTGGCGAGGAACGCGGCGTGCGGTCCGCCGTAACCGAGCGGAACCCCGAAGCGCTGCGCACTGCCCACCACGATGTCGGCCCCGAACTCGCCGGGCGGCTTGATCAAGGTGAGGGCAAGCAAGTCGGTCGCCACGACGAAAACTCCGCCCACGGCATGGACGCGAGCCGCCAAGTCGCCGAAGTCGTCGATCTTGCCGTCGGTCGCCGGGTATTGCACGAGGGCGCCGAAGTACGACTGGTCGAGCGCGGCATCGGACCACGGCCCGGCCACGATCTCGATACCAAGCGGTTCCGCCCGGGTGCGGAGGAGCGAGATAGTCTGCGGATGGACATGGTCCGCGACGAAAAACTTTTCGCCCTTGCCCTTGATCCCATGCGCCATGGCCATGGCCTCGGCGGCGGCGGTTGATTCGTCGAGCAGAGACGCGTTGGAGATCTCCATGCCGGTCAAGTCGGCGACCATGGTCTGGAAATTAAGCAACGCCTCGAGACGTCCCTGGGCCAACTCGGCTTGATACGGCGTGTAGGCCGTATACCAGCCGGGATTTTCCAGGATGTTGCGCAGGATAACCGGCGGGGTGTGGCAATTGCTATAGCCCATACCGAGGTAGCACGGTTGCGGCTTGTTTTGCGAGGCGAGAAGGCGGATTTCGGCCAAGGCGGCGTGCTCGTCGAGTGGTGCGGGAAGGTCGAGCGGCTCGCGGCGGCGGATGGTTTCCGGAACGGTCTCGTCGATCAGCGCATCGAGGCCCGGCACGCCGATGGCTCCGAGCATGCGGGAGATTTCGGCGTCGTCCGGACCGACATGGCGGCGGACAAACCCGGATTGTGTGGCGGCGATTTTGCTCATGGCTTGATCGGTCAGCCGACTTGCGCGCGGTAGTCGCCGGGGGATTTGAGCGCGTCGAGTTGCGACGGGTTGGAAAGGCGGATTTTGTAGAGCCAGCCGTTTTCGTAGGGCGAGGTGTTGACCAAGGCGGGCTCGGAAGAAAGCGCTTCGTTCACTTCGATCACTTCACCGTCGACCGGCGAATAAATGTCGCTGGCCGCCTTGACGGATTCGACTACGGCGGCGGCTTGCCCTGCGGTGACCGAGGCGCCGATTTGCGGCGGATCGACGTAGACGATGTCGGTCAGCTCGTTTTGCGCGTGGTCGGTGATACCGACGGTGCCCGTGTCTCCGTCGATGCGGATCCACTCGTGGCTTTCGGCATACTTCAAATCATCGGGAACATTCATGGTGGTGGGCCGCGGGAGTTACGCCGCGCGGGCAGATGATGGACGATAAAAGGGCTTCTTTTCAACCACGGCGGCAAAATGGCGTCCGCGAATGTCGACCTGGACGGTCTGGCCGGGCTGGGCCAGGTCGGGCGGCAGATAGGCCATGGCGATGCCTTGAGCCAGGCTGGGCGAGAGGGCGCCGCTGGTTGTTTCTCCGACCGATTGGCCATCGACCAGCACGGGATAATGGGCGCGGGGCGGGGGGCTCTTTTCCGTCATGCGCAGGGCCACCAGCTTGGCCGGCAGGCCGGCGGCCTTTTGGGCCAGCAGGGCTGCGCGGCCGACGAAGTCCGGCTTGTCCAAGGCGACAAAGACGCCGAGTCCGGCTTCGAGCGGTGTGCGGTCGGGCGAGAGGTCGGACCCGTTGAGCGGATAGCACATTTCCAAGCGCAAGGTGTCACGGGCCCCGAGCCCGCAGGGTTTGGCGCCCGCCTTGAGGACGGCCGCCCAGATGTCACCGGCCAGGCTGTTGGCGAAAAAAAGTTCGAAGCCATTCTCCCCGGTGTAACCGGTGCCCGCGGCAATGACCGCGCCGCGGCACTTTTCCATCGCGATGAAGGTGTTCCGCTCCGGCATCTCCGTCTGGAACACTTCACGAAAAACGCGCGCCGCTTCCGGTCCTTGCACCGCGAGCGCACTCATCGTGTCGCTGCGGTTGTCGATGGTCACTCCCTCCGCGCAATGCTTTTGCAACCAGGCAACGTCTTCATCGATTTTGGCCGCGTTGACCAGGAGGAGGAAGTTGTCGGCGCCCATGCGGTAAACAATAAGATCGTCGATCACTCCTCCACGCTCGTTGAGCAGGAAGGTGTATTGCCCGCCACCAACAGGGCATTTGACCAGGTCATTGGCCAGCATGTGCTGCAGCCAATCGAAGGCCTGCGGACCCGAAACGAAGACCTCGCCCATGTGCGAAATGTCGAAAACGCCGCACGTGCCGCGCACCGCCAGATGCTCGTCGATGATCGAGGTGAACTGCACCGGCATGTCCCATCCGCCGAAATTGATGCAGCGTGCGCCGAGGGCTTTCTGCTGATCGTAAAGGACGGTGCGGCGGACGGCTTGCATCGGTGGAAACTAAATGGGGCAGGCGCAGGATCCAAGCCCGCGTTCGGACCTCCGGCTCGGACGCGGGCGGCGGACGGTTTCAGCTTTTGAAATCACGGGCTTGGAAAACAAGGGAGCCGATCACGACGAGGGTGATATTGATCGCGGCGAGCCAGGCGTATTGGGCGGCCATGGCTTCCCAAGGGATGCGGTATTCGAAGACACCGACCCAGGCGTTCATTTTGGCGGTGAGGAACCAGTCGCGGATGCCGGAGAAGAACGGGATGTTTTTCAAGACGGTGTCGACGAAGAGCACACTGAGGGTGACGATGGTAGCGGTTGCGGGTTTCATGCGCAGGCAGGAGAGGCAGAAACCCAAGCAGGTCACGGTGAACAGGCTCGCGGCGAGCAAGGGCACGGCGAGAGCCAAACGGGCGGCGCCTTCGGCCGCGCCGTAAACGGCAAAAACGCCTTCCAGCGGCGCGTAGACGAACAGCCCTCCCCAACCGGAGTGCAACGTGCCCGCCGCCACCGCGGTCGCGGTGATGAAGACGGTCAGTGCGGCCGTGTAAATGGCGCAGGCGGCCAACTTGAGGGCGAGGACGCGGCCGCGTCCGGCCGGCCGCACCAGCATCATGCGCATGGTGCCGTCCTCGACCTCCTTGGCCACGACGTCGCCGGCCACCAGGGCGAGGTAAAGCGCGCCGAGGAGAAAGACCGTGGACAGGGTGATGATGAGGCCGAGGGTGAGACCGGACAGATAGTCGGACGCGACATAGCCGGAGCGTTCGAGCAGGCGTTCGAGTCCCGCTTGCACGCGGGGCAGGCGCAGGAGCGCGAGGACCGCCAGTTCGACCGCGAGGAAGGCCCCGAAGCCGATGTAGGTGCGTTTGCGCGCGAACAACTTCCGCAATTCGCCGCGCAGCTGGAACAGGAACATGCTCATGCGCCGATCTTTTCGAGGTAGAAATCTTCGAGCGTCCGGCGCACCGGATGCACGGCGTTGATCGTCACTCCGGCGGCTACGAGCGAGGCCACGGTCTCGCCGGGATGGAAGCCGGCGGGCGCTTCCCAAGCGTCGCCGACGGGGGAGAGGCCGGATTGCCGCAGCAGGTTGTGCACGCGTGCTGCGGGTTGGCCGTCGATCCGCCAGCGCGAGTTGCCGCGGGACCACTCGCCGCAGAAAACCAGCCGGCCTTCGTGCAGGATGGCCACGCGGTCGCAAAGCTGCTCGACCTCCGAAAGGAGGTGCGAGGAAAGCAGGACCGTAAGCCCCGCCTCGGCTCGCAGGCGGAGAATAGCGGCCCGCATTTCCCGGATGCCCTGCGGATCGAGTCCGTCGGTCGGCTCGTCGAGGAGCAGAATCTCCGGCCCGGGCAGGAGGGCCTGGGCGAGTCCGAGCCGCTGGCGCATGCCGTGGCTGTAGGTCCGGACCTTGTCGCGGATCCGGTCGTGCAGGCCGACTTGGGCGGCGACGCGTTGCAAGGCGGGCGCCTCGGGCTTCACCCCGCTGAGCGACACGAGGAAGACCAGGTTATCCCAGCCCGAAAGATAGTCATAAAAGCAAGGCGTCTCGAAAATCGCCCCGACCCTGGCCAAAGCCGCACCGCGCTCCGTGCGCACCGAGCAGGGTCCCACCCAGGCGTCCCCGCCGTCGGGGGCCACCAGCCCGAGGAGCATACCGAACGCGGTGCTTTTCCCCGCGCCGTTGTGCCCGAGGAGCCCGAAAATCTCCCCGGGCCGGACCTCGAAAGAAAGGTCGTGCACGGCGGGGCGCCCGGCGAAGGCCTTGCGCAGGTGCTCGACACGGAGGGCAGGCGGGGTCATTCGGAAAAAAGGCGCAGCGTGTTGCTGGTGTGCCCGTCGGCGAACAGGTGGTTGACCCGCGTGGGATTCACGCGGTGCCAGCCCTCCTTGTCGACCAGCACCGGGATGCGCGAGGCGTCGTCCACCAAACCGAGAAAACTAAGGCTGTGGATCCGTTGTCCGCCCAGCGCGCTATTGTAGAAATAGCTGGTGCCCGTGGCGGCCGCCAACCGGTCGTCGGCCGGACAACGGAAGATGTCCGGGTTTCCCGCGTAGGGCGCCAACACGGTGTCGATGACCGGCACATCCTCCGTCGCGGCGGATCGCGCCGCGGCGAGGACCGGCATCTCGCCACCGTGCTCCGACAAGTAAAGGTTCAGGGCAAGTCCGAGTCCGCGGAGGTTGGCCAGGCAGCCGGCCGAATGTGATTTGGCGGCGGCGAATGACAGTGCCGGCCAAGCGATGGCCGCGAGCAGAGTGATGAGGCCGGCGGCCACCGCCAGTTCCACCAGGGTGAAAGCGGCGGCGTGGTGGCGGCAGCGGCTCTTCATCGCAGGTTCTGCATGTTCCTCTGCAGCCGTTCGATGACCGGGGCAAAATCGAGCTTCACTTCGGCGTTGGCCTCTTCGTAAAAGGTCCCCAAGCCTTCTTCGAGAACGCGTTTGGCGTCCTCCTCGCTGATCCGCCGCGGCCCGTCAGCCTGCTCCTCGTCCAATCCGTCAAGCGCCCGTTGCACCACTCTGCGGCGCTGCGCCGGATCCATCTTGTTCAATCCCAGCATGAGCTGACGGAAACCTTCGGGCAGGGTGGCTTCGAGGAAGGTCCGCCTCTCCGCCGGGGTCAAGGCACGAAAGAAAGTGCGGTCCCAGCCGCGCCGCCGCAATTCCTCGCGCTGCGCAAAGTCGAGGCGGTTGAGTTGGTCGGAGACTTCGGCGATGACCGTCTCCCGTGCGGCCGGGGTGAGGTCGTCCAGACGGTTGGTCTCGGTGTAGCGGACGATGCTCTCCGCGGACGGACGGACCGAACGCGCATACCAAACGATGCTTCCGGCGCCGATCCAGACGGCAGCAAGGAAGAGAGCCGCGCGGATCAGGCTGTGGGAAGAACGGCTCATACCGGGAAGGCCCGCGGGTGTGGCGGGGCGTTACGCTTGATGGGCACGGACATTCCAATCCGACATTTTATCACCCGGTGGGCTGGTGCAAGCTCCGGCCCGCACTGAATCGCTCGGGATCGCCCATCCTTGCCCGCCAATGAAAAGTATCTTCCGCCTACTCCCACCCAAAACGTCGTCCCTTTGCGGCACTTGGTCATTCATCTGGCCAAATGCCACCGGCCGCAGTGATGGCACAGTCTAGTCGCGATCTATGACAATGAGCGACAGCCCACGTCGCTAAGACTTGGAGACCAGCAAGTGCGAGGGGTGCGGCCATGAGGACTCGAACCTCAAACCTTCTGATCCGTAGTCAG
>JBBECM010000062.1:0-3738 GCA_040881855.1 Chthoniobacterales bacterium
CTCCTCGAATCCGCCTTGCCGGTCGGAAAATTCGCCGAGGTCGAAGTGACCGGCGCGCAGGTCTACGACGTCGTGGCCAAGTCCCGGTAAAGTAGAAGCGCCGTCCCCGGTGCTTTTCGTTGGGATAAAGCGGCGCGGCGCTGCTTCCGCTTCAAGCCGTGTAGGAAGATTCGACCCGCTCGGCCACGTCGAGATACCCGTAGTCGACCTCGTAGATTTCCTTCATGCACTCGAGCGACTTTTCCGCGTTGCCCATACGTCCGTAGACCAGACCCAGGTTGTACATGATATCCTTCTTGGTTCCGTCCATGCCGGGGATCTCCGAGGCCGCATCGGTCAGCGTTTTGGCCGCGAGGTCGAGCATGTTGCGCTCGGTGTAGCATTTGCCGAGCATGTTGAGGGCTTTGGTCCGGGTGTTCGGGTTGGACCGCGCTTTTTGCAGTTCGGGAATGGCGTCTTTGTAATGTCCGGCCAGCGCGAGTTGCTCGCCCAGTTCGAAGCGGTATTGCAGGTCGGTCGGGTTGCGCTCCACGCGTTTGCGGGCCTCGCCCAACATCTGCTCGGCGCGACCGCGCTTCATTTCCCCGACCTCGTCCCGCAAGGCGGCCGCGGCGGGATCCCCGGCCGGCATGGCGGCGAGTTCTTTTTCCTTGTCCGTGATCAACCGCATGAGACGGCGCACCTCGGTGTCGCTGATCTTGCGGAGCAAACCGGCGTCGGTCTCGTTGGCCAAGGCCGAAAGGTAGCGGTAATACTCGAGGGCGTTGGCGAAGTCCTCGCTGTTGTAATAAAGCTCGGCCAGCTTGCGCGCGGCCTCGCGGTCCGGTTTCCCCGCCCCGTGGGCTTGGTAAACTTTCAGCGCCAATTCCTCGGCGGATTCCCCGGCTCCGACGACTTTCTCCCCGCCCTGCTTGGAGGCCTCCTCGCGCTGTCTGACCAGATCGGCGAAAGTGCTCGTGCCGAGTTTGCCGCGCTGCATGGACCGCCGCGCGGCCGCTTCCTTGGCCTTGCCCGGGGAATCGAGGTCCGAAGGGTTGTGTTTGGAGATCTCGTTGAAAACTTTCGCCGCCTCGTCGTATTCCTCGATGCGCATGAGGTAATCGCCCAACTCGTGCTTGGCTTTGGCGTTTTTCGGGTCGAAAGCGATACACTCGAGGGCCAGACGGGCAATGCTTTCGAAGGCGCGGACGCGGGCGGATGCGGCGTCCAAGGCGCGGGCGGCCGCCGGCTTTGCCTCCTCCGGGGCGGCGTCGAACGCGGCTTGGGTGGTGGCCATTTCCCCGCGGGCCAGCAGGGCGGCCGCTTCGGCGGCGGCAAAAAGATCCTTGTTCGGTTGCACGCCGGTCGGATCGCTTTCGAGGGCCTTCTCGGATTCAGCCAAGGCGGTCCTCCAGTCCCCGCCCTCGAGCAATTTCTTGATTTTGCTGCGGCCGAGGCTGAGCCCGCCGCCCGACAATCCGAGGAAGCCCGACTTGCCCCGCGAGCGCGCGATTTGCGCTTGGCGCAGCAATTTGCGTCCGGCGACGAACTCGGGTTCGGCCGCCACCACCGGGCCGAGCAGGGCCGTGACGGTCGCGTGATTGCCGGTTTCCAAGGCGTTCAAGGCCTTGAGATAAGAACTGCGTTGCGCGGGAGAGAGGTCTTTTTCGGTTTTCACGGGGAGGAATGAAACTACCAGCCCGGACGTCCCGGTGCAATCCGGCTCAAGCAGCCGGCCTGTCCGGGTAACTTCCGAGGATCCGGGTGAAAGCACAAACCTTGCCCAGGTCCCCGAGGGCCGAGGCGACCTTGGAATCTTCGGCATGGCCGGCAAAATCGGCGAAAAAATAATATTCCCACGCCTGGCGCTTCGACGGACGGCTCTCGATCCGGGTCAGGCTGATGCCGGCGTTCTCGAAAGGCTCGAGGGCCTTGGCCAAAGCGCCGGGTTGGTCCTTCACCGCGAACATGACCGAGGTCTTGTCGCGGCCCGACGGGCGGGCGGATTTTTTGCCGATGACAAAAAACCGCGTGACGTTGTTGGCTGCGTCCTGGATGGACGGCGCCAGCACGGGAAGTCCGAATTCCTCGGCCGCCATGGTCCCGGCGATGGCCGCCGCGTCGCGTTCCGCCGCGGCCAACTCGGCCGCGCGCGCCGTGCTCGAGACTTCGATGCATTCGGCCGAGGGCAGATGCCCGGCCAGCCAGTGGCGGCATTGCCCGAAGGGCTGCGGGTGCGAGTAAACCTTGCGCACTTTCTCCAGCGGGCCGGCGCCAAGCAGGTTGAGTTCCACCGGAAGGAAAATCTGCGCGCAAATTTTCACGTCGCCGTCCATGAACCGGTCGAGCGTGGCGCTGACCGATCCTTCCTGCGAATTCTCGATCGGAACCACCCCGTAGTGTGCCCGCCCGCGCTCCACCGCCTCGAAAACCTCCCCGATGGTGCGCTCCGGGAGAAAGTGCACCGCGTGACCGAATTGCGTCGCGGCCGCCTGATGGCTGAACGTCGTGCGCGGGCCGAGGTAGGCGACTTTGATCGACTGCTCGAGGGCCCGCATGGAGGAAAGAATCTCGCGGTAGACCGCCCGCAACGATGGCTCGGGCAGCCGGCTTTTGTTACCCGCGACCAAACGTTGGAGCAAAGCCTCTTCGCGTTCCGGTGCGTAGTAAGACTCGCCGCTCTTGTCTTTGAGCCGGCCCACCTCCTCGACCAACTCCGCACGCTCACGCAAAAGATCGAGGATCCGGTCGTCGACCCCGTCGATCGCGGCGCGCAGTTGCTTCAAGCTCATGACACCTCCCCGGCCGGTTCGGGCTCCACGGCGGGAGCGTCCTCCGTGCCGTTCGTTCCCGCAGCCTCGGCCGGCGGCAAATCCGGCTGGACTTCGTCCTGACCCGCCACCGGTAATTCCACGCGCCGCAACTCCGCGCAATTCGGCAGGTCATCGAGCGAACGCAGTCCGAAATGCTCGAGAAAAAATTCCGTCGTGCCGTAAAGCAACGGACGTCCCGGCACATCGGCACGACCGGAAATACGGATGACCCCGCGCTCGAGCAAGGTCTGCGTCACGCCATCCACGTTGACCCCGCGCACCGCCTCGATGTCCGCCCGCGTGATCGGCTGGCGGTAGGCCACGATGGCGAGGGTTTCCAGGGCCGAAGGACTGAGCCGCGCGGGACGGTTCTCCGGGAAAAGCTGGCGCACCCACGGGGCCGCGTCCGGCGCGGTGACCACTTTCCAGCCGGCGCCGCTTTGCACCACGCGGAAGCCGCGTTGCTCTTCCTCGTAGGCCGCGCCCAGCGCACGCAGGGCCGACGCCACTTCGTCCGCTTTGCTCTTGGCCAGCGCCGCGACCTCGGCGTCCTCCGGCGCCGCTTCGACCGCGCCTTTGAGGTGCTTGACGCACTCCGCGGCGGAAAGCGGTTTGTCGGAGGCGAACAACAGGGCCTCGAGAACGCGGGAAAGAGGACTCATAAAAACGGGCCGTGAGGATTCGCCATTTGGCCTCCCTCATCAACCGCGAAATGCGGGAACGGCACCCCGCTCAAGGTCCGAGTTCGATGCGCAGGCGCAGGAATTTGCGATCGCCCGAGCCGGCCGGCACGCGGAAGAGCCGGTGCTCGTGGCCCTCCGGCACACCGGTCTGGTCGGCGGCCCGCTCGCCGGGAACGGTGACCTCCGCCGGTCCGCCGAAATCGGCCAAGTCATCGACGGCCAACCCGGTCACGACAAGGTCCGGGTCGTCGGTGCGGACCACA